>JAKSDM010000341.1 GCA_022360135.1 Pseudanabaenales cyanobacterium
GGCCGGCGCACTCCCGCCAAATCCAGCAGCGCTGCTAGATTCCCAGCGGATGACGGCCCTATTACAAAAATTTCAAACTCAGTGTGATTATGTGATTCTCGATACCCCCGCGCTGAGTGGTGGGGCCAGCGCCTCAATTGTCGGCAAGATGGCGGATGGCGTACTGTTGGTGGTTCGCCCTAATGTGGCTGACAGCGCCAGTGTTAATTACGCCAAAACGCTGATAGAACAATCTCAGCAAAAAGTGCTGGGGCTGGTTGTCAACAGCACGCTACCTCACTACGAACCCTATGGTCAGTATCTATCGGATGAGTTTTACGTGACCGCCAATCAAAATTCTGGTCAGGTTGGGGAGGGGGAAATCGCATCAGCAGATCGGCATGATCGGCCGGGATAGGGGGTAGGGAGTAGGGTGTGGGAGGTAGGGTAGTGTCTTAAGCCCACACCCTAACTCCCCTGGTAAAAGTCAGATTCCTGTTGAATTTGGGTGAATATCTATGACTAGACGATGCGATCGCAACCGCAAACGGTCGAAGCGACGGGCGATTTATTGCCCAATTCATCAATGCTATCTGGACAGTGCTAGTCGTAAGTATTCGCTGTTTGCCGATAAGCCTGAGCACCTGCAACAACGGGGCATGAAGCGGCTATCGGCGCTGACGCTGATCCAAAGCTGCACCGCTGTACCGCTAACCGGCGAATGGTTAGAAGCGTTTTGGTGCCAGGACTGTCAAGCCAGGGCCTGGTATCATGTGCGCAGATATGAAAATCCCCAGTCCCGAGGGGGCGCATATGGCTATGAGCTTGCACCCGCCCCAGAATCCCTGTGGCGGCAGGCCAGCGGGGTGATTCAACCGGGGGGAAATCCGTCGGTGGGCGAGTTTACTCGCAGGTCGGCGCGAAATAACAGCTATCAGGGCGTTCGAGGGTTTAGCTTGATTGGCTGAGGCGACTTCTGCGAATAAAGCCGCCCGGATGAAATCGTGGGGTCGATTCCCTCGCTTGGGAATTACTGTGTATGTACGGTAGCCTTGCTATGCAGAGGCGGTAAAATCAAGAGAGAGACTCAATCAAGGAAGAGTGACGCCAGTGCCATTTTCGACCCATCGACTGGATGCTATACTGGCGCAGCAGGAAGCAGAAGCGGAAGCGACGCGCCAAGATCTTTTAAAAAAGACGTTACAGTGGTTGCAGGAAAATGCAGCGGCGTATGGTATCCGGCATGGCTATCTGTTTGGCTCAGTCACAGAATCGGGGAGATTTCGGCAAGCGTCAGATATTGATCTCGCCATAGAAACGCTGAAAGAAGGTCAGCCATTTGGGTTGATGGGGGCGCTTTCATTACAAGTCAATCGAGAGGTCGACTTGGCGCCGTTAGATCAGTGTCATTTTGCCGACAAAATTCGTCAGGTCGGGATTGCATGGACAGCGGCAGATTAGCAGGCCTGACAGCGGAGCTAAAGGGACAATTACAGTTGCTTAATCGAGTGGCTGATCGACTTCAACAGCGAGTAGCAGCCGGATTAGATACACCAGGACAATTAGATAGTGTGGCCTATCAAATTCATAATGCGTACTGTGCTGCTGAGGATTTGCTTAAGCTGGTAGCTCATGCCTTTGAAAATCGCATCGGGGCTGGGGGAGAATGGCATAGAACACTACTATTACGGTTAAGTCAACCCTTAGATGGGGTCAGGCCAGCCTTCATCTCTGAAGAAACCTTCACTGTCATGAATGTTTTGAGGGGATTTCGGCATTTTGTGCGCCATGGCTATGGCGCAGAAATTGAAGTGACTCAATTACAGGTCAATTTGCAGCTGGCGCAGCGTCTGCCGAAGTTGCTCGCCCAGGATACACAAGTTTTTCTGAGGGCGTTCTACCCGGATGAGTGAGGTTTTGGTTTAATCCTCGTTTGCAAGCTGAGGCGTCTTGTAGGCTTCAGGTTGGGAGGGGTGCGACAGATAGGTTTCTGCCAGGGCGATCGCTAGAGGCGTCGCCGCCAACGTGATCCAAGCGGCAGATGCGCCAAATTGGGCTAACCCTAAGGCGATCGCCCAGGTTAATGTGACGTAGAGTCCGGCGACCTGGGCATGGGACCACCCCGCTTTATGGAGCCGCTGGTAGAGATGGCTGCAGTGAGCCTTAAAAATGTTTTCTCTTCGCAATAGGCGACGACAGAGGGTGTAAACAGCATCGCCCACCAGGGGCGACAAAATGGCGAGTGTCATCCAGGATAAGCCTAAATCGGGTTGGGGGGGTGAGAGCAGTGAGAGACTGACGATCGCCCCTAATGTGGTGCTGCCGGCATCGCCCATAAAAATCTTGGCGGGAGCCCAGTTCCAATACAAGAAACCGATCAGGGCGGCAACCCACAGCAACAGCACCGGCTGATAGAGCCAGAGGGCTAGAAAGCCCAATTGCACAGCTGATACGCCAGCAATCAACCCGTCCAACCCATCCATAAAGTTGTAAAAGTTGATCAGAGCAGTGACGCC
>JAKSDM010001424.1 GCA_022360135.1 Pseudanabaenales cyanobacterium
AAAGCATTCACCGTCGGTTCAGGCACATACAACACCTGATAGTCCCGCCCTTGCCGCAACTCCACCGACAGCTCCGCTTCCAGTCGATCCAGAAGCCGATTTAATTCAGTCTGCCTCCTAGAGGGTTCCGCCAGTCGTTCAAACGGGGGAACCGCGGTCGCCCCCAACTGTTGCTCCACACTCGGCGGAATCCACCACACCAATTGATTGATCACCACCCCCACCAACCCAATCACCACCCCCACCAGCCCCACCAATAGTCCCAAGAGGGTCAAAAGTTGGCGATTATTGGGGGTAGGATTGCGATCGTCCCGTTGGGCGGCGGTTCCGGGGGGGAGGGTGATGGGCATTCCTACTTGCTTTTCACTGGTCGAAACGGATTGAGAAAGTTAATGAACGGATAGAGATTGCGAGACTGAATCCAGAGCTTGCCTTCTCCCCGAAAGCGAGACACCAACCCCTCCCCACCAAGAATTCCAGTTCTCAAGCCTTTAAATGAGAGACCGCCCAGGAGTTCGACGTTGTAATCAAGTGTGTCTTCAAAGGCGACGATATAGCCTGTGTCCACAACATAATCCCCTTTGACCGGAATTTCGAGCACCGCCCCAAATGAGCTAAACCAGAAATCTCCTTCCCCTACCACCCTCAGGAGAAACAGCGACTCACCGCTAAAGAATCCGCGCACTCCCTGAAATTTGCTATCGATTTGCACCCCAGGATTGGCGGCCACAAATCCTGATGACTGCACCATCAGCCCTTTGCTCCCATCCAAGCGGTAATGCTGAATATCTCCCGGCACGCCAGGAGCAATATATAAATCTCCTGGTCTCCCCTGAGCAGTAAATTCACTCATGAACAGCGACTCGCCGCCCAGCATCCGTCCCAGTCCTTTCATCAAGCCGCCCTTCACCTTGGACTTCATCTCAATCCAGGGATCCATCGCCGCCATCGCCCCCGACTCGACCAACACCATCTGGCCAGCCTGAAGCGTTATTGTCAGCGCCGCATAAGCGGGAGAATGTTGAATTTCATATATAATTTCAGCCGCCATTTCAAATATGCACTCCTACTCGGTGCAAGATAAAAATTAGTCACGCGTACTCTCTATCGTCTTCATATAGCTGGTTAAATCTTTCCTCTCTCCCTTCCCCCTACCTCGAATGGCACTGAAATAAGCCATGTGGGCAATGCCCAACCTACGGAATATCAGGGCTTTTAGCGATTTATAAACTCTTATTTCAGTGCCATTCTCCCTTGCCTCCCCTGCCTCTCCATCTCCCCATCTTCCCCATCCTCCCTATCCCCCCATCCCCTCATGATCGAGCTGGCAATCGACTGCCGACACGTTGACCAAAGGCGCCAGGATTGTGGGTTTGGCAGAAGAGGCGTCCGTGTCCTCGGAAACGGGCGACTAATCCTTCCCCGCCGAGGAAGGCGCCAATCCAACTGGAGCCCGCTTTGGTGATGGAAAAGTCTAGGGTTCGCTCAAAGGCGACGATATGTCCAGTATCGACGACGTATTCACCTTTGACTTCAATCTCATAAATGCCGCCAAAGGCGCTGAGTAAGACCAAACCCGAGCCACTGACGGTCAGCCAAAAAATGGACTCTCCTGAGAAGATTGATTTTAAGCCCTGGAAGCCTAAATCAATATCCACACCTGAGGTGCTAGCCATATAGCCGGTTGATTGAACCACCAATTCAATTCCTGAGAGTTGATAGGAGACAATATCGCCCATCAACTTGGGGGCTAAGTAAATTTCTCCCGAGCCGCCGCCCGATCGAAACACGCTCAGAAACAGGGATTCTCCTGCAAGTACGCGCTTTAACCCGCCGAAGACGCCGCCGCCTTTGCCCTGTCGGAGGGTGGTGCTGGCTTGGATAAATCCGCTCATGGCCACCATTGAACCCGCCTCGGCCACAATTTCTTCTTGGGGATCCATTTGAATGTGAGCGATCGCGCTATCAGGTTGATGTAAGAACTCTACTTTCATGGATTCATCTCACTTTCGGGCGTAGAAACCTGACCAGACCATCAATGCTGCGCGATTGCAGGTAAATCACGCCTGTACCAGAAAGACGGTTAATAAATCCCTCTCCAGAGGTAATGGAGCCAAACACCCCCCCCGAGAGTCCAATGCTCATCCGAATATTCGGACTGTAGGCCACAAGATGGCCGTTATCCACCACCAATTCTCCATTGACACGCCGCTTGTTAACCCCGCCATAGGCTCCAAACAGAACCATACCGGGACCTCCCAGCTTAAGTTTGAACAGACCTTCGCCAGCAAACCAGCTGGCGAAGCCCGCCCATTGGACTCCCATTTTGATACCTGTGGTGTGGGCGATATAAGCGCCAGGCTGAAAACAGATCTCATCACCGCTTTTCAACTCTAAAACCTCGATATCGCCCACTGTAGATTGAGTCAGGACCACCTGCAGCGGCTGTGAGGTTTGATTTTTGAAGACATTGACGAATAAAGATTCACCGCCAAAAAACTTTCTCAGCAAGGCTTGTATCAGACCGCCTGACAACTGGGTGGTCATGGATAGTTGTCCATCCATACTCGCCATTGCTCCGGCTTCCGCCGTCATGCTTTCTCCCGGACCCAGGGTGAGAAATGCGGTGGCAAAGGCGGGCTTGTATCGAATCTCATACTTCACGAAACTTCTCCCAGCATGAACCGCAAAATATTAGCTGCAATTTCCTAGTCCAAGTCTCTATGGGTAAATGGCTTGGCGTTCGCCCCCGAATAGGTCGCTACAACATGGCCATTCCCCACAATCTGATATTTGTAGGTCACCAGTCCCTCTAGCCCAACTGGTCCCCGAGGCGGCATCTTTTGCGTGCTAATGCCTACTTCTGCGCCAAAGCCGTAGCGAAAGCCGTCGGCGAAGCGGGTGGAGCAGTTGTGATAGACCCCAGCCGCATCGACTTGGGCGATGAAGGTGGCGGCGGCGGCTTCGTCTTCAGTGACGATCGCATCGGTATGTCGTGAACCGTAGGTATTAATATGGTCAATCGCCGTCTCCAAGGCATCCACAATCCTAATTGAGAGGATTAGGTCGCTGTACTCGGCGGCCCAATCCTCTTCGGTCGCAGCCTTGAGGGAGTTCAGGACTTGACGGGCGGCTTCGTCGCCACGTAATTCAACTTGATGGGAGTGGAGCTGGGCGGCGACGACTGGGAGGAAATCAGCTGCAATGTCTTGATGCACGAGCAGCGTTTCAATAGCGTTGCAGGCCGAAGGGTAGCCCACTTTAGCATCAAGGGCGATCGCAACCGCCTGCTCAATCTTGGCGGCTTTGTCCACATACAGGTGACAGACGCCATCGGCATGGCCCAGTACCGAGATGCGAGTGTTCTCCTGGACGAAGCGGACAAAGGCGTTTGAGCCTCTGGGAATAATCAGATCCACGTATTCGTCTAGCTGCAGGAGGGCGCGGGTTTCTTCCCGGGTGGTGAGGAGTTGGACAGCGGCGGGATTAACCCCAACCTGGGCCAGCCCTTGCTGAATTGCTTTGACCAGCGCCTGACAGGAGCGCACCGCCTCTTTGCCGCCTTTGAGAATAACGCCATTGCCAGATTTTACCGCCAAGGCGGAAATCTGCATTACAGCATCAGGACGAGACTCGAAGATTACCCCAAGCACCCCCAGTGGACAACTGACCCGCTTCATCACCAAGCCTTCATCCAGCTCTCGATGAATGTGTACGGCGCCAACTGGATCGGACAATCGGGCCACATCTCGCACCCCTGCGATCGCCCCCTCAAGCTTGACCGCATCTAGTTTCAACCGACCATAGAGGGGTTTGGAAATATGGTCAGCCAAAGCGGCTTCACAATCCGCCTGATTCGCCGCCAAAATCTCTGTTGTCGCCGCTGCCAACGCTTGCGCAATCGCTTCAATCGCCTGATTCTTAGCCTCAGCCGACATCACCGCCAATTGTCGAGCCGCCTGACGCGTCCGCCGCCCGACCTCTGTCAGTGGCTGGGCGCTCTGAGATGGCGCTGCGCTGGTGTTAGACCCTTGGGATAAAGCGATCTGGGAGACTGTCATAGGCTTTGATGCAATATCGGCGATCGCAAGTCTAACAAAAAAATTTGCTTGCTTAAATGCCTAACCGCTTGCAGCTACCTACAAAAGCAAGACTAAGCGCTGCTTTATTTGGCCAATGAAAACTTTCTTCACTGATTCACAAACTTTTAGGCGTCATGGGGAATATTTACCTACATCTATGAAACTTGAGAATGAATTCTGGATTCTCCATGCCCCCCAGTTCGCCTCCTAACGCCTTAGCTTGAAACTGATTTTTAACGACTGATTGTACTGAGGTTCCTATGTCAACTGAATCGCTTAAAGCAGGACTGGAAGCCCTGAAACGGGGGGCTTATCAGGAAGCCGTGAAGATTCTAGAAGTTTTTTGCGATCGCTCTTCCCTTGATTCAAAAGACTGCCTTCAAGCTCAGATGAGTTTGGTCAAAGCGTATTGGAAGAACGGTCAGCAATCTAAGGCCAGGTCCCTTTGTAAAAAACTAACTTTCAGTCCCCATCCCAAGATGCAAGCTTGGGCTAAGCAAACGCTGCAGAAGTTTTCCGCCGCCAATGCAGCCGCTGATTTGGACGCCGCCGCTAAATCTGAGGCGGCATCGCAGCCTATGCGTAAGGCGGGTCGAGCCGCCATGACTGGAGCCAAGTTAGCGATGGCTAGAATTGGCGGCAATCTGGCCATTGCCTCTGGAGTTACCTTTTCCCTACTTTTTGGCATGGTGTTTGTACTCTGCCTAGGCATATTGCTGATTCTGGACAGTCAGAATCCAGGTTTGGGGCTAGCGATCGCAATCGCATTCACCCTGATGTTCAATGCGGTGGTGTTCTTCCTTTCCCCTTTCTTGATGGATCTCACCCAACGCTGGCTCTACGGCACGCGTTGGATTTCGCTAGATGAAGTGAAGCACTACAGCCCCGAAGCGGCTCAAGTGATTCAAAAAGTCTGTGCGGAGCGTAAATTGAAACGACCCAAGCTAGGACTAATCGACGATCAAAATCCCACCGCCTTTACCTACGGATCTTTGCCCAACACAGCTCGACTAGTGGTCAGTCGAGGTCTGTTTACCTACCTGGATGACGATGAAGCGGCGACCGTCTACGCCCACGAGTTAGGCCATATTGTCCACTGGGATTTCGCCCTCATGACGCTGGCGGCGACCCTGGTGCAAATCACTTATCTAATCTATACCTTGGCTCGACGAATGAGTCGGGGCGGCGGTAACAATAAGGCTAAGGACATCGCTGGATCAGTCGCGCTGGCAGCCTACGCGTTCTATCTTGTCGGCACCTACCTGATGCTATATCTGTCTCGCACCCGGGAATACTTTGCTGACCATTTCGCTGCCGAAACCACAGCCAACCCAAATGGCCTATCGCGATCGCTGGTCAAGATTGCCTATGGGATTGTAGAAGAGGGCAAGCGCGCCAAAGAGCCCAGCCGTCTGATGGAAGGCACTCGGGCATTGGGCGTCTACGACGCTAAG
>JAKSDM010000404.1 GCA_022360135.1 Pseudanabaenales cyanobacterium
CTGAGGTCGTTCTGAATTCAATAGCTGCTGGTAGATCTCCATAAGCTCATGGTTAAGCTGATTGATGTTGTAGGTCTGTTCCACTCGGGTTCGCCCCGCCCGACCCATCTGAGGCCAGACCTCTGGATGGTCAATCAGGTACTTCAACTTCTCGGCGATCGCCGCTGCATCCCGCTCCGGTGTCAGGAAACCCGAAACCCCGTCTTCCACCAGTTCAGGGATACCGCCATGGTGAGTGCCGATGACAGGCATACCCATGGCCATAGCTTCTTTGAGGGTGTTGACGGGAGCATCCTGATTACCGTCTTTCGCTGTGACGCTAGTCGCCATGAAAAGCTGGCAAGTGTTCAGGATTTCAATCAGCTCTGGTTGCGGTTTCCCGCCTCGCAGTTTTACCAGTCGCTCTACTCCTAATTCCTGAATCAAGTACTGGAGGTCGGCCTTCAATGGCCCATCGCCAATGATGTGGTATTCAATGTTGGGATGGGACTGGGCCAGCTGGGCGATCGCTCGAATGCAGTACGCTATCCCTTTCTTCTCAACCAGTCGGCCGGTGGTGGCGATCCGAACTCGACCATCGGTGGGTAAATAACGGGGGTTAAAGGTAAACTTATCACAATCAATTCCTGACCCGTGGACAACAATTTTTTCCTCAGGACAACCTAGCTTGATCGCTCGATGCCTGAAAAACTCACTATTTGCCAGGAAAAAGTCGCCTTCCTTGAAGAGTCGGTCATAAACCTGTTCACCCCGCTTTTTGAGGTACTTACTGATATCGTAGCCCCGAAACGAAGTGAGCAACTTATTTCCCTTGAGAATACCCATATCCTGAAATGCCAGAGCGATAAGGCCAAACTGCCCAAATTGGCAGTGGACGATGTCATAAGATTTCCTGCCCAGGAGCGGTAGCGCTTTATACAGCAGCTTTTGAAGTTTGGCTTCACTGCCATACTTGGATTTGGCGTCTTGACTATAAGAAACTTTCAGCAATTGCAGGCAGACAAAGGGATCCTTGTTTAGCTTCGCCAACAGTAATCCATAGCCTTTCAATACCCGCAGTAAGGCGTTTTTAGGTCTCTTCGGCGGGTAATAGGTGTGATCCAGGAGGTGATATTCTTTGACAACTGGATGCAACTTAGAAAGA
>JAKSDM010000925.1 GCA_022360135.1 Pseudanabaenales cyanobacterium
ATATAAGCGAGTGGATAGCCTATCTTCTACTGAAAATCCTACTTTAGCCCCATGGCTCGAATCCCTTTTTCATCTTCTGCAAAGTTAGCCAGAGAGAGAAGATGAAAGTCTTGCGGATGAGCAAATATGGAGACGGCGCAATGCGGTAAGGTTCGCTTAATCTCTCGTTTTAATCTGATAATCAGCTGGGTTTTGGCGTCCTCGCCATTCGGCAGACTCGGATCAACCACCAAATCCCAAACTGTGGCATTGAAAACGCCATCACCGCTGACTCTAACAAAACCAACTAGCATCTGATCGCTAATTAATCGGGCGGTGATACATAGTAGTGAATTCTGTAGCGCTATTTTGAGTTTTTCCAAATTGCGGAGGGGTTGCCCCGTTTTCACAAACAGATGGTTTAATTCTTCCAGAACAACCTCCCGCTTATTAGCACTGGTAAAAATTCTGGGCGCTTTGGCGGCAGGTGACTGGGCGGAATGGGGGATATTAGCAGTCATAATGAGTACGGTTTACAGGCAACACATGACTCAAACCCACCAGTCTCAGCAGGAGCCATTATCCACACTGGCAATTAGAATAACATGCTACGCGATCGCCAGTCTTCCTGCATCTATATCTCCCTTTTTTCTAGCCTTAGGCGATGTTGGCGGAAAGGGTGCGGGCAATTCCCTTCCAACTCCTGATGCCTGTAGGGCTGCGCCTTCTCGTAGAGTATTCTGGCCCAGCCAAAACGTTCCGACTTAAGGGAAAACCCTTAGGAAAAGACTCCACAATATTCATTGAATGCGCTTTAATGTAAATTAGTAAGGCGACTTACTATTCGTCGGTCAACTAGATTTAGTCAATTATTCTTATCCACCCTTTTTCAAGTAAATTCCTGGTTTGGCTACTTCCCTTGGACATAGGGTTATTCCTTTAAAGCCTTATTCGATCAGTACTCACACGATATGGGGTGAGCGTAAGCGCATAAACATCTTACCAATCCTCAATTGACTCTGACCCGAATCTTCATTTTCTAAACGGTTCAAAAGTGATGGAATCTCCTGAATCTCAAGCGACCGTCCTTAATCACTCATCTAATAGCTTGCCGCAAACATCTGCTCAAAGATCTTGGATTTGGACCCTTTCTGCTCTTATCATCCTAGCGGGCGGGGGGTTTCTGATATGGCGTCAGTTCGTATCTGGAGGCGCGCCTCAGGATTTTGGGCAAATCCAAAGTGTCCCGGTCAAGCTGCAACGGATAGAGGCGGTCGATATTAAAGACAGTTCTGAATATGTGGGCGTATTAGAGGCTCAAGAAAGGGTTTCCTTAAGGCCAGAGGCCAACGGTCGGGTGACGCAAATCTTTGTTTCATCCGGAGAGACGGTCAAGCCAGGGGATCAGATTTTGCAGCTCAGCGCCGAACGTAGTCAGGCGGAATTGAGCGGAGCGCTAGCTAACATCAACGCCGCTCGGGCGGCTCGGGATAATGCCCAAGCCGAACTTAGAACAGCTGAAGCAGAGCGGATTAGGGCTGTGGCTGAGGTTAATCTGCAGAATGAGGAGATTGAACGGGCTGAGTATCTGGTGGGTCGAGGCGCTCAATCCCAACAAGAGTTAGATATCATCATTCGCGATCGCAGTATCGCGATCGCCAGCCTCAATGCTGACCAAGAACGGATCCAAGCCGCCAGGGCCAGTTTAGCGCAGGCTAACGCCGCCCTGGCTCAAGCAGAAGCCGATTCTGCCGCAATTCGCGAAGATTTACTCGATAAGACAGTGGTCGCCCCGATCGCTGGCGTCGTTGGCGATATCCCCGTGAAACTAGGGGACTACGTCACTGAAGCGGATGTCCTTACCACCATTACCCAGAACCAAACCCTGGAGCTAGAACTCTCGGTTCCGATTGGAGAAGTCGACCAACTGCAGATTGGACTGCCTGTAGAACTGACTCAATTTGGCGAAGATGAACCCATCGCCACAGGCAGCATTAATTTTGTATCACCTCAGACCAATGCCAACAGTCAATTGACTTTAGCCAAAGCCCAGTTTTCCAATCCGGCTGGCCGTTTGCAAGATGCTCAGAAAGTAGAAGCTAGAATAATCTGGGACCAGCATCCAGGGGTCTTGATTCCAACCGAAGCCGTATCTCGCCTGGCAGGCCAGACCTTTGTCTTCGTAGTTGAGACAGAAGAGCAAGCCGAATCCGGCGAAACCCAGCAGGTCGCCCGACAAAAACTCGTCCGATTGGGCGACATCCAAGGCAACAGCTATCAAGTACTCGAAGGACTTGACCCAGGAGAAATGTTAGTTGTCGCAGGCATTCTCAATTTGACCGACGGCGCCCTGATTACTACCGAAACTGAAAGCTCCTTAGTCACCCCTTAAAATTTTCACTAGGCTAAGGGTGCAAGGGACATTCCATAGCCCTATCGACATGAGCTAGCACACCGCCTCCTTTACCCTTCTCCATCCCCTGACTTCACCCAGCTTCCCAGCTTCCCCTTAACTTCCTCCTCTCCCTGCCGCTATTTCCCCTTCCCCTCAACTTCCCAGCGCCCTTCCCATAAACCTTAACCCCCAAACTCCATGTTTGTTGATTTCTTCATCAAGCGGCCTGTCTTAACCACAGTTTGCGCTTTGATTGTCCTTTTGGTCGGTATTATTAGTATTCCTACCCTAGCGATCGCCCAATACCCAGACATCAGTCCAAACCAGGTTAGTGTCACAGCTAACTATACAGGGGCTGATGCTGAAACGGTTGAAAATGGCGTCACCACGATCCTGGAGCAAGAAATCAACGGGGTCGAGGGCATGCGCTACATGACCTCCAGTAGCACTAACACGGGCGCAACTTCTATTACGGTTACCTTCGACGCCTCGCGGGACAAAGATATCGCTGCTGTTGATGTGCAAAATCGGGTCTCGTTGGCTGAGCCTCGTCTGCCTGAATCTGTCAGACAGCTGGGTGTAACTGTCAGCAAAGAGAACGCTAATTTCTTGCTGGCAATGAGTTTGTACTCGGAAGATGGAACCTACGACAACGTTTTCCTGAGTAATTATGCTGACTTGTACATGGTAGACACCCTCCGACGAGTTAACGGTGTGGCTAACGTACAAATCTTCGGAGAACGAACCTATGCGATGCGCCTGTGGCTGGATCCAGGGCGGCTGGCGAGCCGAAATTTGACAGCTCAAGATGTAGTCGATGCCTTAGAAGAGCAGAATATTCAGATAGGCGCTGGACAAATTGGGCAACCCCCGACATCAGCCGACAATCGCTACCAAATTGATTTGCGGGCAGTCAGTCGGTTCACCGATGTCTCCGAATTCGAGGAAATGGTTTTGACAACCGCTGAGGACGGCTCCCTGGTCAAGCTCAAAGATGTGGGTCGAGCTGAAC
This sequence comes from Pseudanabaenales cyanobacterium, assembly GCA_022360135.1. Lineage (GTDB taxonomy): Bacteria > Cyanobacteriota > Cyanobacteriia > Phormidesmidales > Phormidesmidaceae > JAKSDM01. The sequence continues at coordinate 3,387 of JAKSDM010000925.1, forward strand.
TCGGCGCGGAAAACTATGCCACATTCCTAAGGTATCGAGGGAATGAGTCAATCGGTCTCGGGATTACCCAACTGCCCGGTAGCAATGCGCTGGAGACGGCCCGCGGGGTCAAAGAGGCCATGGCCAGCATGGCGGAAGAATTTCCACCGGGGATGGAATACGGCATTGGTTTTGACACCACAGAGTTTGTTGAGCAATCAATGGCCGAGGTGCTCCAGACCCTAATCCAAGCTGTAGGTTTAGTAGTTCTGGTGATTTTTATCTTCCTCCAGGACTGGCGAACTACTTTAATTCCCGCCATCACGATTCCAGTGGCTTTGATTGGCACCTTTGCGTTTGTCAGAATCTTTGGTTTCTCGATCAATAGTTTGACGCTGTTTGGCCTGACGCTGGCGACGGGGATGGTGGTTGATGATGCGATCGTGGTGGTGGAGGATATTACTAGCAAGATTCAGAATGAGGGGATGAGGGCTCGTCGCGCCGCCATTGAATCCATGCACGAACTGTTTGGAGCGGTGATTGCGACATCCTTGGTGCTGATGGCGGTGTTTGTCCCGGTTGCCTTCTTTCCCGGCACTACAGGCGCGCTCTATCGGCAATTTGCGCTGACCATCGCATTTGCGATCGCCGTCTCCACTTTCAACGCCCTAACCTTAACCCCAGCCCTATCAGCCCTGCTGCTGCGTCAGAAACCTCAACGTCGAGGCTGGTTAGGGCGCGGATTTAATGCCTTTAATCGATTCCTGGATTGGATGCGGGAACGCTATCGGCAAGCTCTGGGTTTTCTGAACCACTTCAAGGTCGTTGTCTTAGCAATATTTGCAGCGCTTTTAACCCTAACATTTTGGCTTTACAACACCGTACCCTCAGCCTTTCTCCCAGACGAAGACCAGGGCTATTTCATCACCTTAATCCAAGGGCCAGAAGGAGTGTCGCTTAACTACACTAGCGACGTTATGCAGCAGGTGGAAGAAGAAATCTTGAAGATAGACGAAGTCCGCGCTACATTTGCTGTTGGGGGTTTCGGGTTTAGTGGAAACACGGCCAATAGCGGGGTTATTTTTACTACGCTGAAGCCTTGGGGAGAGCGGCGCGGCCCAGGTCAGTCAGCCCAAGGCATCATTGATCGATTATTTCCTGTCGTCTCTCAAATTACAGAGTCGAGGGTATTCCCTGTTAATCCACCGGCTATTCAAGGGCTGGGTAGCTTTGGCGGCTTCCAGTTCCAGCTGCAAGACCGACGCGGCAATCTTGATCTTGATACGCTGTTCCAAACTATGAATCAGTTAACTGGGGTGGCCAATGCACATCCAGATTTGCAAGCAGTGTTTAGCACCTATGCTGCGAATACCCCCCAATTTGAGATTGAAGTCAACCGTAACAAAGCCAAGTCTCTACAGGTTGATATCGATGAAATTTTCAACACGCTGCAAACTTATCTCGGTTCACGCTATGTCAATGACTTCACCCTAGCTCGGCGACCTTACCGAGTCTACGTTCAGGCAGACGAACAGTTCCGCTCTAATCCCGAAGATATCAATAAACTCTATGTCCGTTCTGAATTAGGCGAAATGATTCAGCTGGGCAATTTAGTCAACATAACCCCTCAGGTCGGCGCCCAAACGATCAACCACTACAATCTGTATCGGTCGATTGAAATCAACGGCGGCCCTGCCCCCGGCGCCAGTTCTGGCGATGGCCTCAAAGCCATGGAGCAGGTTGCCGCTCAGGTCTTGCCCACTGGCGTTGGATACGAGTGGTCAGGCACTGCCTTGGAGGAGATTGAGTCAGGCGCTCAAGCGCCGATCATTTTTGGTTTAGGTCTGGTCTTCGTTTTTCTGGTTCTGGCCGCCCAGTATGAAAGCTATGTTGACCCAGTCATCATCATGTTCGCAGTTCCCCTAGCAATCTGCGGCGCTCTGTTCGCTCAGTCTTTACGAGGTTTGTCTAACGATGTGTACTGCCAAATTGGGCTGGTTATGTTGATTGGGTTGGCTAGCAAAAACTCGATTTTAATTGTTGAATTCGCCAACCAACTGCGAGAACAGGGACTGTCGATTACTAAAGCCGCTCTAGAAGCGTCTCAACAGCGCTTGCGCCCCATTCTCATGACCGCCATCTCGACCCTCAGCAGTATCTTTCCCCTCGTGGTCGCTACCGGGGCGGGCTCTGCTAGCCGTCAATCTCTCGGTACA
>JAKSDM010000361.1 GCA_022360135.1 Pseudanabaenales cyanobacterium
CAAGAAGAGGGAGCGCTGCGCCGCACCACCGGGGGCACCGGTTTAGGGCTGGCCATCTGCCGTCAGATTATCGTGGGCTTAGGGGGACAGATCTGGGCCGCCTCCAAAGGCAAAGACCAAGGCAGTCAATTTCATTTCATTTTGCCTATGGCGGAAACTCGTCAGGGGCCTCGCTCCAATTCTGAGCGTTCGCGCAAGCCCCCCCGCCCATCCCGGAAATCAAAGCGAAGTCGACCGGATAAGCTGGTGCTTGAGTAAAGCGTCCCCCATCAACTGTTACACTTCCTCACAAAGTCTATAAACGGGTCAGCTGCAGTGATAGGATTCCGAACAAAAGGTTGAGAGATAACATCCATGACAACTCTGACTGGACAAACTCCTAAATTCGGCGGCAGCACTGGCGGTCTGCTAACTAAAGCTGAAATTGAAGAAAAGTATGCGATTACTTGGACTAGCAAAAAGCAGCAGGTGTTCGAGATGCCAACAGGCGGCGCTGCAACCATGAACGAAGGGGAGAACCTATTGTATCTGGCTCGCAAAGAGCAATGCCTCGCCTTAGGCACTCAACTGCGCACTAAGTTCAAGCCTAAAATTGAAGATTATAAAATCTATCGTTGTTATCCCAACGGTGAAGTTGACGGCCCTATCCATCCTGCTGACGGCGTTTTCCCTGAGAAAGTCAACCAGGGACGGCCCTATAATGGTAAGATTGACCGCACTATTGGCGCTAATCCTGAACCTGCCACCGTTAAGTTCAGCGGTAGAGCACCTTACGAAGCTTAGTTGGCGACGGGGCCAATCGGAGATGCCGCCGCTCCTAATGCATTTTTGGATATAAGGATGCGCCAATGTGGGGAGCAAGGCATTCGATGGAAAATTTTTATGGCCTTTGGGTGTTTATCTGTCGAATGCTTCGTCCTCACCAACCAGTGGCGGGACTTTTCAAAAACTTTCCAAGTCTCTGATGATGAAGCATTATTTAACAGCAAATCCTTAACTATAGCGTTTCTCATTGGCATGGACTACACCCCACACCCCACACCCTATACCCCATCTTGCCGAGATGTATTCAATCCAAATAGGAATTGCTATAGTTGACGCTGTACGTGTAATTTCTAGGACTTTTCAAGTTTAGGGGCAGTCGAGCGGCTGTCCCTTTATTGTTGTCCCTTAATTGTTTTAAGTGGTCATTCAAGGCGAATTCCCGCAGAACTGGAAACATGATTCTCCCAGATTTTGAGCAATTTTCTGACTTATCTCAGCAGGGCAATTTTGTCCCCGTTTACCAAGAATGGGTAGCCGATTTGGATACGCCTGTATCGGCCTGGTATAAAGTCTGCGCTGGCCAACCCTATAGCTTCCTGCTGGAGTCTGTTGAGGGAGGGGAAAATTTGGCTCGCTATAGCTTTTTAGGGTGTGATCCGCTCTGGGTTCTAGAGACGCGGGACGATCGCACCATCCAAACCCATCGAGATGGCTCCGTGCGAGAATTTGAGGGGGATCCATTCGCCATTTTGGCCCAGTGCCTTCAGCCCTATCATCCGGTGAAACTCCCCCAACTGCCGTCAGGGATTGGCGGGTTATTTGGTTTTTGGGGCTACGAGCTAATTCGCTGGATTGAGCCGAAGGTGCCCATCTATCCGCCGAATCAAGATGACCTGCCCGATGGCTTGTGGATGCAAGTGGATAATCTATTGATTTTTGACCAGGTCAAACGCAAGATTTGGGCCATCGCCTATGCCGATTTGCAGCAGCCAGACTTGGATGTGGCTCAGGCCTACCAACAGGCGTGCGATCGCGTCGCTCAATTAGTTGACAAACTCCGCCTCCCCCTGCCAGAGGAAGAGACTTTTCTGCAATGGTCGCCCCCCCGCAGTTACCCCCCGACTGAACCCTTACCTTATACCAGTAACCGGACCCAAGCCGAGTTTTGCGCCAGCGTTGAAAAGGCCAAAGAGCACATTCAAGCAGGAGATATCTTTCAGGTGGTGATTTCTCAACGACTCTCCACCGAATATGCGGCGGATCCGTTTTCTCTCTACCGTTCGCTGCGGTTGATTAACCCATCTCCCTACATGGCTTACTTTAACTTCTATGACTGGCAAATTATTGGGTCTAGCCCAGAGGTGATGGTCAAGGCCGCCTATGAGGATGAATCCGGTTCGTTAGTGACCACCTTGCGGCCGATTGCCGGCACGCGCCCACGGGGTAAAACCCTGAAGGAAGATATCGGCCTTGAGGCTGATCTGCTAAAAGACCCCAAAGAAATTGCTGAACACGTCATGCTTGTCGACCTAGGGCGTAATGATTTAGGCCGTGTCTGTTCTAGCGGCAGTGTCCAGGTTGATGAGCTCATGGTGATTGAGCGATATTCCCACGTTATGCACATTGTCAGTAACGTGATCGGTCAATTAGCGCCAGACAAAACGGCTTGGGATCTGCTCAAAGCCTGCTTCCCCGCTGGAACCGTCAGCGGCGCTCCCAAAATTCGGGCCATGCAGATTATTCATGAACTCGAACCCTGCCGCCGAGGTCCCTACTCTGGGGTCTATGGTTACTACGACTTCGAAGGCCAATTGAATACGGCGATCACGATCCGGACAATGGTTGTCCGCAACCAAACGAACGGAAAGCATCTGGTCAGTGTCCAGGCAGGCGCCGGACTAGTCGCCGATTCTAATCCTGAACGCGAATATCAAGAAACCCTCAATAAGGCGAGAGGGATGTTAGAGGCAATCCGCTGTCTTCAAGGCTGAACGGCTTCATCACAATCGCCTCATAGGGAATCACGCCAATCGTTTCAGAATCTAGCTGACGAGCAGCCTCGCGGGAGAGATCCAGCGAGCGATCGCCAATATATGGACCCCGATCATTGACTCGAACAATCACCGTTTTATCATTCAACAGGTTTCTAACTTGAAGGTAGGTGTCAAAAGGCAGAGACGGATGAGCCGCGGTTAAATCATTCTGGTTAAAGGTTTCGCCGGTCGCTGTTAGGCGGCCGTGAAAATAGGGTCCATACCAAGAGGCGGTTCCTTTGAAACGCTTTTCGGTCTTCTTAAGCAGCGGCTGCCCTGCAACAGAAACGATCGTTAGGGGATAAGCGCCCAGCGCCACGCGCAGATTGTTAACCCACTCTACGGCAAGTTTCTGGTTGTTGTAATTTGAGGGGGGGGTATTTGAAGAGGAAGCCAGCTCCTCCTCTATGGTGAACAAGACTTCGTCACCCGCTTTAGCGGCCGGCAAACCGTCAACAATAGCAGGCTGCAGAGCAGACCAGTCCAAATCAGGTTCATGGAGCAAGTCCCGGAACTTTTGCGCCAACAAATCGGCTGTCTGTTGGCTGGCGACTTCGGCCACCAGATGATCCTTCACCCAAACTTGAAACCATTGGGCTAGCTGAGCATCTGAGTTGTCGGCCAGTTGAGGCTTACAGGAAAAACAATTCTCTAGAGAAAAAGCGCTCAACTGATCCGACAATTCATCCTGTAATACACCGCCAGCGCCGGATTTAGTTTGAATCGCTGGAATAACCTTGACCTCGGAAATAAAAGACCAAATATCAAATTCAAAATTATTTGTCCATTTGGAAAAGGGCTGCAGGTAGCTCTGGAACAGCTTGGGGGATTTCCTTAAATCCAGGAGATGGACAGCCTTACTCAACTGGGGTAGAGCCGAGTCTAGCGAACTGGACTTGAACCAAACAACGTTGGAGTGCGGCTCCAATGGGTTAAGCCCAGCAGGGGGCTGGAAGCGGTTTTCAACAGTCTGCATCCAAGTCTGAAATCCCATTAGTTCACCTGTTGCTGGATATTTTCCGGCAGGGAAATCAAAAAAGCTGTTGGTGTGGCTAAGGTCATTGAAACTCAAGGATGACCGACTGGATAGACAAGACGCCCCATTACAAGAGAGTAGGCTAAGCCCAGGCGCATAGGAACTTTGAGACGCCAGAAATAAGTTTAGATTTAGCGTTTCAGACTCGGTGGCGGAAAAGTCTATAGAGGGTGAAGTATCACTCGCAGGCGCTGCTTCTGGAGGTTGAGACGCATCTTGATTGTTAGTTTGAAATGGATTCTGGGTTGAAAACAAACTTCCGACTAAGGAGGCAATCCAGAAGGACCCTAAAAAATTCATCGTCAAAAAAAATGCCTTTTGATTAATATGCAACGGTTCCTCAAGGAATTGAGCGGGTATTCAGTCTACGTTACAAGTGGTCATTCACAAGTGGTCATTCACAATTGGTCATTCAGTATACACAAAATGTTTTGGCAATGTGATCGGTGTTATAGATGACACATCTCTTTGACTCACCCCAAAAAACTCGATTCTTTCTCCCGAAAGGATTTGAATCAGGCTATCTATGGGAATAGACACTGAGGAAATGAGGGTTAGAAATTCGGTGTCATGCATCAGGCGCCAGGTATTTTTTGTTCATCCTGATAAACGACTAAAGCTACCAACATAAAGTGAGGTCAGCGGAATCAGATAGATTTCAGCTATCAGTCAGCCGGGTTGTGATGTTCCGCCTTAAGTTGATACCCGTCAAACTAAATCGGGATGCAGCCTTGCTGCACCCCGGTGAGAATTGTGAGTTTGTCGGACCGCTAAATGGCTGCCACAACTCTGATTAAGCCGCTAAATCGAGCGGTTAAATAAAGCAGTTTTGCTCCTTAGGCAAACCACTCTTCGACGGCTTCCTCCTTAGTATTGGTATGGCGAGAAGGCGTTTCGCGGGTGAAACTCATATGAACTGAGCGAGTCTGCTCGCCATCCGCCGCCACCGCCATGATGGGATAGTCGATCAGGCCATCCTGGAAAGACATCTGGAAGCGGAAGGTGCCGTCCGAGTTCAACTTGATGGGTTTACCGCCAATCGTAACTGTTGCATCCGGCTCCGTTGCGCCATAGACAATCAACTCCGCGTCCGCAACTAACCAGAACTGACGAGGACGAATGGGAGGAACAGAGGCGGAAAATCCTATCCCTGACATGCCTACGCCTGACATCGTTAGACCTGAAACCGTTGGAATCGCCCACATGCCGACACCCGAAGGGAAGACATAGGAACTAACAGCCTGCTCAGGGACTTGATGCATCGATCCAAACAGAGAACCCGCCACCCGCTGAGCTTCTGCTGACTGAGCCAGATTGAAGACATCTTCATAAATAGCGTTACTATCCGCCGCCATTCGCCTGCTGGGGGGAACTAGCTGCATAAAGGTCTTACTGCGCAACGTCTCGTTCCAATCCACTGTGACGAAGTGATCTTCAATCCAGTCAGATGGATAAACAGGCGGAATGTGAACCGGGCTGGAACGCGCCAGCAATAGCCAGCGGCCATCGTTACAGAAATATCCAATCTCGACGACATAGTCACGATCGCTCACAGGCACAGGTAAATACCACTCCCGGGCCATTTCATCGCACTCGTACTGTTGAAGACTGTGGGGGCTCTGAGAGTCTAGATTGATATCAGTCACATCATAAAAGCGTAAAGCGAGTTTGACGCCGCCTTGACGCCGCAGGGCTTCTTTGCGGTCGTTGGGCATATCCCAGTAAGCGTAGGCCCACTGAGGATCCCGAGGCATCAAGACAATTCGGCTCTCACCATAGCCATCTGGTAAATCGGGTAAACCTTCATCCACAGAAGCGAGAGAAACTGTCGCCATATCGGGTTCGCCAACTTTGAACTTTGACGCTTCGACCTCCTCCTGTCCTTCCAGAGTTTTTACAGGTATGGGAACACCTTGGTTTTTCTGAATAGACAAGATTGCATCGAGCAATTCTTCTTTGCGCATCCGACTATAGCGGGAAATCTCATAATCACTGGCCACTCTGCGGAGTTGCCGGAGGGTCATTTCTTCTAAGGGGGGACGCTCTTGAGACATTGAGCTTATCTCCATTTATTGCTCAGGACAGAACTCAAAAACCGTTCGAGATCACACAGATGGGGATCAAGGGGATCAAGTTTGTAAACAACTATTGCAAAAAATCATTGGGGGATCAAGACCCCCAAGACCCTAAATAAATCAGGATTTACGAAATTATAGCCTGATCGGGGATCAAAGTGTCAATAAATCATGACATTTTCTCAAGAAGGCGGGATCGAAAAATGTCAATAAATCATGGCATTTGATCGTCAGATGTTATGAACTTGTCAAATAGCAGGAAACTATATTCTGACTTCTATCCCAGCGATACGGTAAGCTCATCCTGTTGATCTGCTATCGTCAAAGCTTTAATGACTGTTGAACCTGCCTCTTTGAAAACTAATTCTGCTGACCAAACTGTACGATCTCAAGGCAGTCGCATCATTAGCCGAGTGTTGCCCTCAGCGGTTCGACTCTGGTTACACTCTCAGGTGGAGCGGGTTGAGGATTTAGACTTTCGGATTGAAGGCAGCGATCGCCAAATTCTATCTGGCTATATTCCAAAGGTCTTCATCGCCGCCCGTCGAATTGTTTATCAGGGACTTTATCTCAGCCAAGCTCGACTGA
>JAKSDM010000333.1 GCA_022360135.1 Pseudanabaenales cyanobacterium
GATTTAACGGTCTAATCCAACCTTCTAGCAAAGATTATGGCGCTTCACTTTGATCATCAATCAGCGCATCATCAGCCAGGAAAGGGGGTAAATTTTCTCCAAATGCATTAGCCCGGTTAGCCCCCTCTCCCCCAGAAGACCGCCCGATCATGCCCTCATCCGAAAGCACATCCAAACCGCCCTCTAAGTCGTAGGTGCGAGCAGTGCGATCATCCAGAACAACATCCTGTAGATTCAGCTCCTCATCCAGGAAAGCAGCGTCAAAAGTCGGATCAATCTCTGGCGCAGTGGGTTCCTCATAGGCATTAAAGCCAGTCCCCGCTGGAATCAAACGGCCGATGATAACGTTTTCCTTGAGACCGCGTAACCAGTCAGATTTACCCTCAATCGCTGCTTCAGTCAGAACTCGAGTCGTTTCCTGGAAGCTGGCCGCCGAGATAAAGCTATCAGTATTTAAGGAGGCTTTCGTGATACCCAAAAGCACTGGGGTATATTCAGCGGGCGCTCCACCCGTAATAGACATGGCTTCGTTCACCTGTTCTATCTGATGAATCTCTACTAATTCACCCGGCAGCATGGTAGTGTCTCCGCCATCATCAATCCGGCCTTTAGAGGTCATCTGTCGGACAATTACCTCAATATGTTTATCAGCAATGTCAATCCCCTGAGATTGGTAAACTGACTGCACCTCGTTTACAAGAAACGTTTGAACCCGCTGCAAACTGATCAAGGCGGCTTCATGAGCACCCCTTGTTTCTCGATGAAATTTGAAGAAGACTTCCAGGATTTGGTGCGGATTGGCGGGACCATCAGTCAGAGGCTCAGCCGTTTCAACTTCCTGACCGTCTGAAACAATCACATTCTGACCAGGACTGATGGGATATTCTGTCACCATCCCATCATTTTCAACCACTTTGACCTCTACCGATTCATCCTCATCATAGACCACTTGGGCGACCCCTGGACGTTCTGCGAGAACACAGGCCTCTTTCGGTTTACGCGCCTCCAAAAGCTCTTCAATCCTAGGCAAACCCTGGATGATGTCGCCAGTTTTAGCTCGTTCAAAGACTAACAGAACTAAGTTATCCCCCCGCTGGACTAGATCGCCGTCCTCAATATGGAGCACGGCGCCAGTTGATACTCGGTAAGGCCGAGCAATCCGCAGCGTTACCTGCGAATCCTGGATTTTGACAACTTGACCAGACTCTTCAGCCAAAACGCCAGGGGCAATTTGGGTGCCTGCAACAACCAAATCCCCTTCAGCTATAGTCGGCGATTCACTACCAATTTCCCGAGTTATATGGTCAACTTCTCGGGCTACCAGAATACGGCGGATGATAGCCTCTTCTTCTTCCCGAATACCCCGGATTTCTCCCGCTTCCTTGCACTGAATTTCGGTGCGGGCCACCACAGCCCCTGGTTCAATTTGGTCGCCATCGGTTACCAATAAACGGGTATGGGTGCTTCCCTGAGTTTGGTCAGCCGCAACATCCCGACGAATCACTAACGATTCCAGGATAACCAATTGTAGCCGCATGATATCAGAGTCTGATTCATCGGCAACCAATTCAATATCGGCAGCCAGCTGAGGCGCATCCTCGTCAATCTCCAGGACTAACTGAGTGCGCAGAAGCTCTAAGCCTTCAACCGACTTAACCCGTTCCCCATCCTTATAGGGAAGCCGTTGCACCGCTCGCAGACGGATGGCGCTATCACTGCTATCGCTAACTGAATCTTGGCTTGGCACAGACGGTTCATCCGGGACTGTAAATTCAGTCACCGGACGCAATAGCAGCGCCGGGCCTTCGGGAGTCTCCACATATTCTACATATCTCAAATCATCGACCGGCAGTCCGGGCATGACTTCTTCCCCTGCTTGGGCCAAGGCGCCGTCCTTACCGATGGCGTCGTCTGGAGAATCCACGATGTGGATATCACCCGGCTTGACCACAATTTCCCGTAGAATATCGTTCTTCTGAGTGACTTCAACAACGCCATTACTCTGGCAAAAGATATCTTTAACGACTTCGGCGCCAGCTTCAACATACTGGCCATCTTCTACTAGCAGCAGAGAAATGTCTTTGTTGACCTCGTGGGCTTCTTCAGGGATCCACAAGAGGGTGCCGCCTTGGATAACTTCATAGCCATGCTTGGCCTTACCCCGCTTAGCGACGTCAACGCCAGAGTACTTAATAATACCGCCAGTTTGAGTATGATAGCGATCGTCCTCTAGCTCGGCGACCACCTGACCATGAGCCACCTTTGTCCCAGGTGTTGCGATCAGGGAGAATCGCTGGCCACTGGAAGCTTCAATCACATAGTGCTCGCGACCCTGGCCACTTTCAACCTTAACTTGGGCTTGGTCCAGCAGAACGGAAGCAGTAATAATTTCAACTTCACGCCCCCCTTTACCGTCTACTTCTTCTTGAGGCAGTCGCACAATTCCGCCTCGTTCGGTAACCAGTTTGGTCTCCGCTAGAATGCCGCCATTCTCGATTAAATCACCATTCTTCACGACCGGCTCGGCCCCGGGAAGAAGGTTATAAACCTCACCGGAAAGCACCCAAAGTAGACCTCCTCGCTGGGCTAAGCGGGTGGTGTTCCCTTGCCGATCTTTCTTCTCTTCTTGCACCAGTCCAGAGAACATAACCTCGCCAGATAGGTCGGAGGTTACGTCCTTACTGGCCTTTTCGGTCACCTTGCGAACTCGACCAGTACTGGGAAGCTCCGCCAATAATTGTCCTAGTTGAACCTGATCGCCGGGTTGAACAAACAGAATACCCCCTTGAGGAAGGGTAAAGGTTTGATTGCCCTGACTAGCTTCCACTTTAACGTCAGTATTGGTTTCCATCACCAATGCATCCTCACCGTGACGGGTGCGGAAGGCTCGAGTCCGCAGTCGTTTAGGCAGTTTAAGCGTGCCCTCAACCTCGGCCCGAACTTGAGACGCCACTTCGCCGGTAAAAGTACCTCCTGTGTGGAAAGTCCGCATCGTCAGCTGAGTTCCCGGTTCACCAATAGATTGGGCGGCAATAATGCCAACCGCCTCTCCCAGATCTACCATATGGAAGTGGGCTAAGCTCCAACCATAACAGTGCTGACAAACCGAACGCGCTGCTTCACAGGTCAAAGCGGAACGCACGAAAACCTCCTCAACCCCAGATGTTTTATAGAGAAACTTAGCCAGCTCATCCGAAATAGAGTCATTCCGAGAGGCCAGCACCTCTCCCGTTTCTGGATGAACGACTTCTCGAGCCAGGACACGTCCCAACAGGCGATCTTGAAGCGGAATCAAAATACGTTCTCCATCCGTCATGCTGCGCAGGGGGATGCCTCGCTCTGTGCCGCAGTCCAGCTCACGGATAATCACGTCCTGAGATACATCCACCAGACGACGAGTCAAATAACCAGAATCCGCTGTCCTCAGGGCCGTATCCACCAAGCCTTTACGCGCCCCATAAGAAGAAATAATATATTCAGTAACGGTGAGTCCCTCGCGAAAATTGGTTTTAATCGGTAGGTCAATGATTTCCCCTTGAGGATTGGCCATCAGACCCCGCATCCCAACCAGTTGCCTGACCTGAGAGATATTTCCCCGCGCCCCAGAGAAGGCCATCATGTAGACAGAGTTGAGCGGGCTGTTGATCTTGAAGTTCCGCACCACCTCATCCTTCAGTTCCTCACTAGTGCTGTTCCAGGTGTCGATTACCTTCTGAAAGCGCTCGACCTCAGTAATTTCCCCCCGGGTATACCGCTCTTCAGTGGTGCGAATATCTTCCTCCGCTGCCTCGAGCAACTTCCGTTTACTGGGAGGCACCTGCAGGTCGTCAACGCTGATAGACACTCCCGCCCGAGTTGCATATCGGAATCCCAAGTTTTTGAGCTGGTCCGCCATTTGAGCAGTTCGGGCTGTGCCATAGTGGGTAAATGACCAGGACATCAAGTTTTTCAGTTGCTTCTTATCAATCACTCGATTCCGGAAGATGAGTTCGGCTGATTGATTAGACTCTTGCTCTGCCATTATTTTCCCGCCCCTCGAAATCAATGCTAGTTGTGATCAATTTAGTCAATAGCTATTAGTCAATAGCTAACAGCCTTGAGAAAAGAAAATCTTTTCAATCAGGCTGCTGGCCATAGCCGGCCTGGCTAACTCGCCAGAGCATCATGCACCGTTTTGTTATAGATGATGCGTCCTGGTGTCGTTTCAACGTATTGGGAAATCAACTTGCCGGCGGCGTCTTCACGCACCCGACGAGATCGATAGCGTTTAGTGACGCCGCCATCCTCAGCTTTGATTTCCTCAAGTACTTCGTTGTCTGGATCATCAGTTTCCACCGGACCGTCGAAACGCAACCAAACCCTAGCATGGAGGCCAATCTGACCTTGTTCATAGGCCATAATAGCGTCCTCCATATTGGCGAAGTAACGACCGGCTCCCGACTGCTGATAAGGATTATTGGCCGTCAGATAATAGCAGCCCAGCACCATATCCTGACTAGGGGTAATAATCGGCCTGCCCGTAGCGGGGGAAAGAACATTGTTGGACGCCAACATCAGCAATCGGGCTTCTGCTTGCGATTCTAGAGATAGGGGGACATGCACCGCCATTTGGTCCCCATCAAAGTCAGCATTAAAGGCAGGGCAAACTAGCGGATGGAGCTGAATAGCGCGCCCTTCCACCAGAATCGGTTCAAATGCCTGGATCCCTAGACGATGTAGCGTGGGCGCCCGATTCAGCAGCACCGGGTGGCTTTCGATGACTTCCTCCAATACCTCCCAAACACTGGGATCATTGCGCTGAATTAGTTTTTTGGCCGCTTTGATATTATTCACCAACCCTTGGCGAATTAGGCGATGGATCACAAAAGGCTGGAACAGTTCAATCCCCATTTCCCGAGGCAGACCACACTGGTGAATGTTTAGCTTCGGCCCTACCACAATCACAGAGCGTCCGGAATAGTCCACCCGTTTACCCAAAAGGTTCTGGCGAAAACGGCCTTGCTTACCCTCAATAATGTCCGAGAGAGATTTGAGCGGACGGTTATTCGCTCCAACCACAGTTCGTCCGCGACGGCCATTGTCAATCAAAGCATCTACGGCCTCCTGCAACATCCGCTTTTCATTGCGGACGATAATTTCGGGGGCCAGAATCTCCTGCAGACGCGCTAGACGATTGTTGCGATTAATCACCCGACGGTACAGGTCATTCAGATCGGACGTTGCAAACCGCCCCCCATCCAGTTGAACCATCGGCCGCAAATCTGGAGGAATCACCGGAATCACCTCCAGCACCATCCAATCAGGGGTTGATCCGGTGGCGATAAAATTGTCAATCACCCGCAACCGCTTAATCAGCTTTGCCCGCTTCTGTCCTTTGGCCGTGGCGATCTCCTCTCGTAGCTTCTCAGCCTCACTTTCTAAGTCCAGATCCTGCAAAAGTCCCTGCAGCGCTTCAGCCCCAATACCGACTTCAATCCCTTCGAGGTTGGAGTCTTCATCATAGAGTTGATCCTCAATCTCAATCCACTGATCTTCAGTCAGCAGTTGCTTATAAGCCAGATTGTCAGCATTGCCTGGGTCTAGCACCACATAGGCGTTAAAGTAGACAATTTGCTCTACATCCCGGAGCGGCATGTCTAACAGAATCGACATATAGCTGGGAATTCCCTTGAGGTACCAAACATGGGCGACCGGAGCCGCCAGCTTGATATATCCCATCCGATGGCGTCGCACTCGAGATTCGGTCACCTCAACCCCACAACGCTCACAGACGATGCCTCGGTGACGAACCCGCTTATACTTACCGCAGTGACATTCCCAATCTTTGGCAGGCCCGAAAATGCGCTCACAAAACAAGCCATCCATTTCAGGCTTGAGGGTGCGATAGTTGATAGTTTCGGGCTTGGTTACTTCACCCACAACCATACCATTGGGTAAAGTGCGCTCTCCCCATTGACGAATCCGTTCCGGAGAGGCCAAACCAATCTTTACGTAGTCGAACCGCTGTTCTAGCTTAGGCATTCTTGGCAACTTCCTTACGCGCTAGTGCTGAATTTGAGGGCCAAGCTCCCCATTAGTGTTCTCAATCATTCACCAGAGGGAGCCAGTGGCGGTAAAGGTTATTCCTCGACCTCTTCAAGTTCTTCTCTAGAAATCGATTCGTAGGTGGGGCGCGAAGGCGCCCGACGGCTGCTTACATCCGCCATTAAATCGACTTCAAGATCACGACTGGTGCCGTCTTCGCGAGTTTCCACCTTATGCACTGCAATGTCTAGGCAGAGAGACTGAAGCTCACGCATTAACACCTTGAAAGACTCTGGGGTGCCGGGACGAGGAATTGCCTTACCCTTAACAATTGCGTTAAGCGCCTCGTTACGCCCTTGCATGTCGTCAGATTTGACGGTTAGTAGTTCCTGCAAGGTATAGGCGGCTCCGAAGGCTTCCAAGGCCCACACCTCCATTTCGCCAAAGCGTTGTCCACCCTGTTGCGCTTTGCCGCCCAGCGGCTGCTGAGTAACTAAGGAATAGGGGCCGGTAGAACGGGCATGGATTTTGTCGTCTACCAGGTGAACCAGCTTAAGCATGTAGGCTTTGCCAACTGTGACAGGACGATCAAAGGGATCACCTGTGCGGCCATCATAGAGCTGAATCTTGCCGGGATCATCAGGATTGAATACCCAGTCATTGCCTGTGTTCTCTCGAGCTTCCTGGAGTTTGCCATGGGTAGTGATTCGAGAGGCTTCCTCGCCATACATCTCGTCAAAGGGAGTTACCTTGAAGCGGGCGTCTAGGTTTTCGGCGGCCCACCCTAGCAGACATTCAAACACCTGACCCACATTCATCCGAGAGGGAACGCCCAAGGGGTTCAGGACAATATCAACGGGAGCGCCATCGGGCAGATAGGGCATATCTTCCACCGGCAGGATACGAGAAATGATTCCTTTATTGCCATGGCGACCAGCCATTTTATCGCCCACCTGGATTTTGCGTTTCTGAGCTACATACACGCGGACAACCATATTGGCGCCGGGCGGCAGCTCATCTCCCTGCTCCCGAGTGAAGACACGAACGTCAACAACCCGACCCTTCTCGCCGTTAGGAACTCTCAACGAGTTGTCCCGCACATCCCGAGCTTTCTCACCAAAAATGGCCCGCAGCAGCTTTTCTTCCGGCGGCTGATCGGACTCGCCTTTGGGGGTGACTTTACCCACTAGGATGTCGCCCGCGTCGACCCAAGCGCCGATGCGGATAATACCCGTCTCATCGAGTTGACGCAGCGCATCTTCACCGACGTTAGGAATCTCCCGAGTAATTTCCTCAGGACCGAGTTTGGTTTGGCGGGCCTCAATCTCATATTTTTCGATATGGATTGAGGTGTACACATCATCAAAGACCAGACGCTCGCTAATCAAGATAGCGTCCTCGTAGTTATAGCCCTCCCAGGGCATATAGGCCACCAAGACGTTTTGTCCTAAAGCGAGTTCTCCCCCCTCAGTGGCTGAACCATCGGCCAAAATCTGGCCGACCACCACCCGATCACCCTGGAACACAATCGGGCGTTGATTGAGACAGGTATCTTGGTTAGAGCGGATGTACTTTTGGATTTGATATTCAATCTCATGTCCTTGGGGATCGCGCACGCGAATGCGGTTTGCGTCTACATAGGAGACTTCTCCGTCGGTGCGACTAACGATCACCATCCCGGAGTCTCTAGCCGCCTGGGCTTCCAAGCCTGTTCCCACCAGGGGGCGCTCTGGATGTAGCAGCGGCACGGCCTGACGCTGCATGTTGGAGCCCATTAGGGCGCGGTTAGCATCGTCGTGCTCCAGGAAGGGGATCAACGAGGTGGCGACCGAAATAATCTGTACGGGAGAGACCGCTACATAGTCCACTTCGCTAGGAGCTGTGTTTGTGAAGTCCTGTCGATAGCGGACAGGCACCGAGTCTCCTAGAATGTGGCCATTTTCATCGGTTGGAATATCTCCAGGCGCAACCCGCAGGTCGTCTTCCTCATCGGCAGTCATATAAACTGGCGAGCGATCATTGAGGACCCGACCATTCTCCACCGGATAGAAGGGGGTTTCAATGAAGCCAAAGGCATTTACCCGAGCATGGGTTGCTAGAGAGCCAATCAGGCCCGCATTCGGCCCTTCAGGAGTTTCAATCGGACAAATCCTACCGTGGTGGGAGGGGTGAATATCCCGCACTGCGAAACCAGCCCGCTCCCGAGTCAAACCCCCAGGCCCCAAAGCGCTGAGGCGACGCTTGTGAGTCAGCTCCGCCAGAGGATTAGTCTGATCCATAAACTGAGACAGTTGGCTAGAGCCAAAGAACTCCTTGATGGCTGCAACCAGAGGTTTGGGGTTAACCAGAGAGGCTGGCGTTAAGGAGTCTGCATCGGACACCGTCATTCGTTCCCGGATGATCCGCTCTAGACGATTGAGGCCAACCCGCACCTGGTTCTGCAGTAACTCTCCTACAGAGCGCACCCGCCGGTTACCCAAATGGTCAATATCATCAACGTTGCCAATGTCAAATTCCAGGTTAATAAGATAGTCGATGGCCGATAGAATATCTTGTGGAGTCAGCACCCGAATCGTATCAGGAATGCTGAGGCGTAGCTTCCGATTTAACTTGTAGCGGCCTACCCGACCCAAATCATAGCGTTTTGGTTCGAAGAAGCGAGAGTCCAATAGCTGCTGCCCGCCTGAAACAGTGGGGGGTTCACCCGGACGCAGTTTGCGGTAAAGTTCCAGCAGGGCCTCTTCCTCATTAAATTGCCCTTCTTTCTCAATCGTTTTTTGGAAATATTCTGGGTGGCGAAGAGAGTCAAAGATTTCACCGTCACTTAGCCCTAAAGCCTTCAATAGAACTTGGGCGGAAAGTTTACGAGTCTTATCGATTCGCACCCAGACCAAGTCATTTTTGTCGGTCTCAAATTTTAGCCAAGCGCCCCGATTAGGAATCAGGTTAGCGTTGTAGGTTCGGCGGCCATTCTTATCGGTTTCAGCCTTGTAATAAACGCCGGGACTCCGAACAATCTGGTTGACGATAACCCGCTCGGCCCCATTGATGATGAAGGTGCCGCGGTCGGTCATCAGGGGTAAATCTCCGATGAAGACTTCTTGCTCCTTAATTTCACCCGTTTCTTTATTAATTAGCCGAGTCGGAACGTACATCTGCACCGCATAAGTGCTATCCCGTCGTTTCGCTTCATCGACATCGTATTTAGGGCTTTTGAGTTTGTAGTCCTTGCCCAAAAAATGTAGTTCTAGCTTGCCGGTATAGTCAGTGATTGGAGAGAAACTGTCTAGCTCTTCAATCAGTCCTTCTTCTAAGAACCAACGAAAACTGGCTCGTTGGATTTCAACAAGGTCGGGCAGAACAAAAGCAGGTAAGGTATAGGTCTGGTTAGTCATGCGTCTCCTCGAACGGGTCACGCCCTGGGTAATGTAAAGGTGCTACGCTAGCAAGGCAAGCAAAATAGGCCCTATCAATGCCTAGAGATAATTCAGGCTGAAAAGAGGGGATAAATGGAGGGATCACAAACAGCAGGATGGAATATGGATAATATGAGGTTGGTTGACGCCAACATCGACACGCAGTAAAGATGACATAAAGGTAATGTTTAGAGCGATTGTAAAGAGAAATGTTGGGCTAAGTCATGGCTAGGGAGTCGCGATTAGGTTTCTGAATAGCGTTAAGTAAGCATCGTTCTGGATAGATCCGTTGGAGTAATCTCTGTGTTTGGAATAATCCAGCATTAAGATTAAGTTTTAGCGGGAGCCTCACTCATTTACGGCTAGAACGGTATATATCGATTCAAGCGGCATAACTCCAACAGCTGAACCTAAAAAGCTTCAGATGTCAAGTATTAAAAATGAATTTTGATTCGCATATATTAACTTGCACATACTAATTTGAGTGGCCTATATCCGTTCCGAATGAAAAATTTAAGGATTTAAAGTTAAGTAGATTAATCAGGTAGAAATTCCAGACAGCTTAGGCGTTTGGGATGAGACGGTGGGAAGTGATAATCCAAAGAGACGACAAGCATTAGCCGTCGTCTGGGCGGCCAGGGTTTCTAGAGAAATACCTCGCAGTTGAGCAACCTGTTCCGCTACATATTTCACATAGGCGGGTTGGTTTCGGCGTTCCTTGCGCTTAGGCGCTGGTGTTAAAAAGGGGCAATCGGTCTCGATTAGAAGACGATCTCTAGGAACCGATTGGGCGGATGCTTTTACCTGATCTGCATTTTTGAAGGTGACGATGCCGCTAAAGCTAATATGAAATCCCAGATCTAGAAACCATTCGGTTTCCTCTGGAGTCCCTGCCCAGCAGTGCATTACCCCTTTCACAGGGCCATACTGCCGCCAAAATTGCCTCAGTAATTCGGCCATGGGGGCGGCTGCGTCTCGGCAATGGATGATAACTGGCAGATTTAGGCGACGAGCAATCTCCAACTGAGTAGTAAAGGCTGCCTGTTGAGCTGCTTGATTATCGGCCTTATAGAAATCAAGCCCCGTTTCACCAATGGCCACAACTCTAAAATCAGACTGAGCCAGGGTTAAGATCCGATCCGCAAGTTCAGGCGTCCACTTGCCTGTATCTAGCGGGTGGAGACCGACAGCGAAAGAAACCTCTGGAAATCGATCTGCGATCGCCCGAATGGCGGAAAATTCATCGGGCTCCACACAGGAATGAACCAGATGCGCCACACCTGCCGATCGCCAGGCTTGAGCAACTGACTCCAGATCGGATTGGAAGGTGTCAAAGTTGATGTGAACGTGAGTATCAATTAGCTGCATAATCCTCAGCTCAGTACCGCTTCAGAGCGTGTTAATTCAACATCTCATGAAACAGCCGCCGTCTGGTGCATTTTCAGAGCACGGGACAACCGAGCTTTTCGACGGGCTCCTGCGTTGGGATGCAAGGCGCCGCGCTTAACAGATTTGTCAATTTTGCTAAAGGCGGCGGATAGGCTATCTTGGGCAGCCTGCATGGTTTCAGTCGAGGGATTTGCTTGGTAGGTTTCAAGCGCAGTGAAAAAACGCTTGCTCAGCGTCTTGAGCGCCGATTTGTAAGATTTATTTCGGAGACGGTTTCTCTCTGCAACTTGAATACGCTTAATCGCAGATTTAATATTTGCCACAGTCAGCCCTAGATTACAAGTAAGGTATTACCGGATTAATTATGATAGCACTTATATTGACTAGTTATTGCCGATAGATTATGTCCCCCCCCCTCAAATCCACGCTAAGCTATAGATCGTTAAGGATGCCACGACCCAGCCTCTGAAGTTGACTGGATGTTTCCAGATTTGCTTCCGAAGGGGGGAATCCTGAAAGTTGGTTTACCGAGATTTTACGCTGTAATGCTGCGAATCATCAATCAGCCGGGGGAGGCCAGGATAGAGCTGCAGCGCATTTGTGCTCGCACCCACGATGATCAGATTTTCCACAAGGAAGCGACTGTTCGGGAGGTGCTTCAGGCGGTGAAGCGCCGTGGGGATCCAGCCGTCCTACATTACACCTCGGAATTCGATCATCAAACCCTAACGGTGGATGACTTGAGAGTTAAAGGATCTGAGCTGGACGCCGCTTACCAGCAAGTCTCCAAAGAACTGCTCGAGGCTATCCAATTCGCCTGTCACAATATTGAGGCTTTCCACCGCCAGCGAACGCCAAAGAGTTGGGTAACCTATGGCGACGATCAGGTCGTTTTGGGTAAACGCTTCACCCCAGTGGATCGAGCCGGTGTCTATGTGCCTGGAGGCAAAGCTGCTTATCCTAGCACCGTGTTGATGAACGCCATTCCGGCTAAAGTGGCGAGGGTTCCTCGTCTGGTGATGGCGACGCCTCCCGGTAGAGACAAAATGATTAATCCGGCGGTGTTGGTGGCCGCTCAGGAGGCGGGAGTGACTGAAATTTATCGAGTGGGAGGGGCGCAAGCGATCGCCGCCTTGGCCTATGGGACGGAAACCATTCCCCAGGTCGATATGATTACAGGACCTGGAAATATTTACGTCACCCTGGCCAAGAAATTGGTTTACGGCGTCGTGGGGATCGACTCCCTAGCCGGTCCTTCTGAAGTTTTAGTGATTGCGGATCATACCGCTAACCCGAGTCATGTCGCCGCCGACTTGCTGGCTCAGGCTGAACATGACTCAATGGCCGCTGCTATTTTGATCACGACCGCTCCAGAGCTGGCGAAACAAGTGGCTGTAGAGGTTGAGCGCCAATTGACTAACCATCCTCGGCAAACCCTAACTGAGAAAGCAATTGCCCATTACGGCTTAGCCATCGTCGTGGATTCCCTCGTCCAGGCGGCTGAACTCTCAAACGAATTTGCGCCTGAGCATCTAGAGCTAGAAATTGCAGAACCCTGGAGTTTGCTAGAGCACATCCGCCATGCCGGGGCGATTTTCCTGGGTCACTCTACGCCTGAGGCGGTAGGAGATTATCTAGCTGGACCCAATCATACCTTGCCCACCTCAGGAGCAGCTCGTTATGCGTCTCCCTTGAGTACTGAAACCTTTATGAAGCACTCCAGCCTAATTCAGTACTCCGCCAAAGCGCTTCAAACTGTGGCGGGCGCCATTGACGCCCTAACCAAAGCTGAAGGGCTTCCTTCCCATGGAGAATCGGTTAAGCTGCGCACCCAAATTCCCGCCGCCCAGAAGGCGATTGAGAATGGAGATCTCGCCACCTAAATTAGGCGACCTAAACATAGAAGATGAGCGGAGAGGAGGAAATTGATTTTGGATTTATAGCCCTAAGGGCATGGCTCCGCTCCGCTTCAAGGAACATTCCCCAGGTTAAGTTGACGTTCACTATTGACATTCACTATGGGTATCGGCAATGCCTGATAACTTGCTTGTAGAGACGTTGCCTGCAACGCTTTTACGGATCGTTTGGGATCTACAAATATGGTTGATCAATAAAGTCCTAGTAGAAAACGGTGGGATGGGTAGATGGGATGTTATTTTCCTGTATGTCCCTAATTGAGGTGGGCAAAGGTCTACAATACGCAATACCTCAAGGGTTTCCCATATTTGCTCTCAGGAGAGAAGTTTGTGCTCAAAACCATCTTGGCAGCTTTAGACGAGTCAAAGCTCGCGGAGCAAGTGATTCAAATTGTGACTCAGCTCCAGCTTAAGCCTGAGACCAAAGTGGTGCTTTCCCATGTCATTCCTGCCGTGGGAGACGCTCCTACTATTGGTGCAGATCTGCCCAGGCATAATGCTCAAGAGCTTCCCTATCGGCACATTGAGAAACAACTCCAAATCTACCAAGCCCATCTACCCTGCCAAAGCGATCTAGAAATTGTTAGCGGCGACCCCGCT
Source organism: Pseudanabaenales cyanobacterium (assembly GCA_022360135.1). Lineage (GTDB taxonomy): Bacteria > Cyanobacteriota > Cyanobacteriia > Phormidesmidales > Phormidesmidaceae > JAKSDM01. The sequence goes on from JAKSDM010000333.1 coordinate 13,346, forward strand.
GAAGAGATTATTCGTCTGGCGAATATTTACCAAGTAGACCTGATTGTTTTGGGCAGCCGAGGACTAACTGGCCTGGATCGAATTGTCCAGAGATCTGTGAGCGGTCAGGTGGTTGCAGAAGCCCCCTGCTCGGTATTGGTGGTTAAGCCGAGACCTGAGTCAGAAATTGGCGCAGACGCAACAAACTAACCGTTTGGCTCAGATTCAAAGGGAGCGCTGAAACCCCTTCAATCCGGGACTGTAGCCATCCCTCGCCCCAGTACCATTGATGGAAGCCGTCGATGCTTCCATACATGAGTAGATGCAAGCTGTTGGCGGTGACCTGATTGACCTGATGATGAATCTTGACCGGCCCAAGTTGACTGGTGAAGGCTAATCCCACCTCCAGTTGCTCCGGCAATCCTGCAGAAAATTGCTGAGGCCAGAGCCATTGCTTAAACTGATCTGGGCAGATTAAACAATCGCGAATTGC
>JAKSDM010001462.1 GCA_022360135.1 Pseudanabaenales cyanobacterium
AACTAAGGCGTTAACGGCATGGGCTAACTGCGCCACTTTAGCGACATCGTTAATCGTACCGACCGCATTGGAGGCGTAGCCAACCGCCACCACTCGCGTCCGCTGATTAATCTGTCGCTCCAAGTCGGCCATGTCCAAGGTGCAGTCTTCAGGATTAATATCAACCATCCGAATGATCACGCCCTGCTCCTCTAAGGCCCGCCAGGGAGCAACATTGGCGTCATGGTCGAGCTGTGTGACGATGATTTCATCCCCTGATTGTAGGTCACGACCGATAGCTCGGCTGAGGGCAAAGGTGAGGGTGGTCATGTTAGGACCAAAAACGACCTCGTCGCGATCGCACCCTAGAAAATCAGCCATAGCGGCGCGCGCAGAAGCAATCAGGCCGTCTGTCCGCTCACTGGTGGCGAAAGCGCCTTGGGCATTTGCGTTTGAGTGAGTCAAATAATCACCGATCGCCGCCATGACCTGTCTGGGCGCCTGGGTTCCGCCCGGTCCATCGAAGAAAGTCGCGGATTGGCCATTAATCTCTTGTGTGAGGGCTGGGAACTGGGTGCGGATCCAACCAATATCAAAGGAACCCATTGTAATTGCCCCATAGACTCTCCTTCAATTATAATCTAAGGCTATCAGTTGTTGCATTTAGTATTCAATGCAACAGCTTTCACTCAACGTTGACCTATAATCAATCTGGAATTGTAGATGTCAAAAACGCTAAGCTATTTTACCTACAGCCGAAGAATTTAAATGGTCAAAATAATGGTCAAAATAATGGTCAAAATAATGGTCAAAATGTAGAGGTCACGGGCGCTTCTGGATTTTGAATTCAAGTCTCTAACCGCTTAAGGGTATAGGGTGTATCCTTTTGATTGTAAAGATTTGATTGTAAAGATCATCCACCTGCGATGCATTATCTCATCGCATCATTGACCTGCCAGATCAGAGGAAATTATGTTTTCTAGTGAAATCAACCCACCTTTTATTAATACGTTCATGATCGAAGTGTAGCACTTTGGCTTGGCGGCGCATCCCAGAATGAAATGCTATCCTAGAAATAGCAGCTTGCTTACGACTATGCTTGAAGTAAGTGATTTGTTGTGAGCATCGAAATTAATCTGTCTGTCTATCAAATATTGCTGTGAACTGTTGATGTGAAGATGGCAATAAAGTTCAAAGTGGTCGATTTTTGCCTCAGATAATCCCGCTGCTTACCCGTAATCTCGATGTCGTTTTCTCTATAAACGCCCTCGCTGACCTGAGGAGTTAGCCTGATTGGCGTTGAATGATCTGACTTGCTTAAGGTGTAGGGGAGTTAAGGTTTGGCGTTCTCAGCGTTAGAGTAATGGCCGATATCATTTGATTTGGCCTTGATTAGGATTGAGACGAATGAAAGATTGCCTGTCGCCCTGACATTCTAAATCGATTTGTTTGACCTTGATCAGAATTGAGGTGGATGGAAGGTTATCTGACTTCCTAAGGCTTGAAATCGATTTGTTGAATCAGGTCAATGACGCCCCAAATGATGAGAAATAAGGAAAATAAGGAAGATGCTGAAATTACTAAGAACCCAAGACTTCAATTGTATTACCGACTACACCTTGGAAAGGCTTAATTCTGTAAATCTAGATAAAATTGGATATTTCTTTGGCAATCTACCGGCCGACCCTTATTTAGAGGGAAACTACCGTTTTAGAAGACTCTCTCATCTCAAATTATCTGACCATCGCTTAGTCAAATTACCCCACAACCCCTTATTTCAGAGTAAAGAATATAATCCCTTACTGGGTGACGTCGTTAGAGAGTTTTCAGATCTAGATGACGCCCTGATCAAATTCGAAGACTTTCAAAAAATAGTCTTTGAGTTCTTCGAGTTCTGTAAGTTATGCTCAGCGCCTAACGAGGTCGGTGTTCATCAGATTAGAACGGTTACTTCTGTTGAACAAGTTGGCTATCCTGCCCCTGAAGGAATTCATCGAGATGGGGTAGACTTGGTTGGAGTATTCTGCGTTAATCGAGAGAATATTGAAGGGGGAGAAACCTGCCTGTACAAATCTAAAGATGGCGACCCGATTTTCACCAAAATCCTGAATCCTGGTGAGTTGTTAGTCTTTAATGACCATCAGTTCTTTCACTTTACTTCTGTCGTCAAAGCCATAGCTTCTGGAGCACAGGGAATCAGGGACGTTTTTGTTCTCACTTCTCCGGGATTACTCCCTCCAAATAGGGAATGAAAAGCATTAAGGAAATTATTGCCTGCGCTAAACTGCTGTCGTCGCGATCGCAAACAACGGCGATCGCCGATAAGGAGCTTTAACACCTGTGGCGGAAACAAAACCCTAGCAAAATCCGTTTATGCTATCTTACCGAGAGATTCTCTAACAAAACCGTATTGGCTCCCCCAAGCATCGGTCATTTTATTTCTGACTTCCCAAAGCTCTGGGAAAAATTTAATCCGCATTCCCTGTTCTAGTAAACCGACGGAACGTCCTTTGAGAGATTTTGCCCCCATCCCTATCGTTCTATAAATCAGCTGAATGTGATGATAGCGGAATTTCTGAAATAACTCATCATATTCTGCTAAGGCTTCTGCGACCATATAAGCGTCACCATGGGAATACTCAGCGTTATAAATTTTGTCTAAATCCAGATTATGTTTATCTAAATAATGCTGCTTAAAGGACTTCCAGAGAGGCTTGTACATTTTCATCAGAACGCGAAAACCAGGGGATTCTTGTCCACTACC
>JAKSDM010000959.1 GCA_022360135.1 Pseudanabaenales cyanobacterium
CCCTCTCATCATGTCATTTCCTTCGCCGCCCAGGAGCCAGTCGTTACCGGCAAACCCTCTGAGCCTGTCGTCCCCCGCAAGGCCCTCAATCAGGTCAGCGCCGCTAGTTCCATCGAGTAGATCATTCCCTGCAGTCCCAATGATCGTATTTATAGGACCGCCAGGAGTGGACGGAACACTGAATTCGACCATCAAACGCGGCGCTGTTTGCCCCTCAGATGAGTTAAAGTAAACGCCATCAGTGCCCTTGGAAAAAATGAACCAACCGAAGTTACTGCCGGGATTGGCTTGCCAGGCCTGCAGACTGGCGGTGACATCAATTGTCTGAAGACCTACACTCATTGGGCCTGTGACTACATCCGCTGTGCTGGCGGCTTCGATACCGTTGGTTTGGATACCATTGCCAAAGCTGCTCCAGGTGTCGGTGGCCGACCAGTTTTGCAGCATCCGATGCAATTCTAGGCTGTCGCCTTTGTTGGTTACCTGTAGCTGCAGTGAGGCTGATTTAATCTTGGCGTTCGAGTCAATTTGTCCGGCTCCATTACCGAATAGATCCTCGAACCGCAACAACACTTGCTCGACTCGACCACTAGTCGTCTTGCCGTCAACTTTCAGGTTTGTTGTGGTCGCATAGTTGGTGTTGTCGTTTGTGTGGATATAGGTATCGACTGCGCCGTTAAAGCCATTGACCCCTTGTTGGAAACTCACGTGGAAAATTGGATCGGTCGGCGGGGGTGGGGGCGGGGGTGGGGTGGGGGGAATTGGCGTTGTCCCGTCAAATAAAATTTGGATCCGATCGCTTTGATTGGCGGCGAAGTAATCTTTGAGGGTGATTGATCCATTGCCGCCTAATCCTAGAATCAGGTTATTGCCACTGGCTGTTTGGGTGACGTCAGCGGATTTGTATCCGGACAGAACTAGCTGATCCAAACCGTCCCAGTTGGCGATGGTGTCGTCACCTGTTTTTATGCTGACGTCATAACCGCTGAAGATATTGGCGGTTTTGTTGGCGATGATGGTGTCGTTACTGGTTGAGTTGACTAGGTTCTCAATCATGGCGCCGAAAGCGGTCTTGGTCCCCAAGCCAGTAGCTTTATAAGTCTTGCCATTCCCCCGCGCA
>JAKSDM010000561.1 GCA_022360135.1 Pseudanabaenales cyanobacterium
CTCTCGACCCAGATCAGGAAACGCCAGAGTAATCGCCCAATTCCAAACATCAGCCCTGCCTAGCCCAAGCACTTGGGCGGCGGTGTAGCCCACCCATCCGCCGACAGCCACGCGATCGCTCAAATCGTAACTGATCTCGACGCCAAAAGAATTCCCCACCACTGGACGCTCAAGTTCTTGCGGTCCTAGCTTATTCAGCTGCGATGCCTGACTGCCGGCGCCAGTGCTGACTCCCCTTCCCGCTCCTGTATAGGAGTGAATGTAGGTAAGGCCTAAATGGAGGGGGTTGGCCTGCAAATTTAACTGAGCCAAAAGACCGTAGTCACCATTAAAGAAACCGCTGCCTGGGGTATTGCTTGCAGCTTCACCGGCACTGTAACCCACATCAAGGCTCAAATTATCTGTGAAATGAATTTTAGCCCCACCCCCTGCGCCAGTGCGGGGAACCCGATAGATGGGATTACGCTGACCGAAACGGGATAGTGAGCCCTCGGTGCCTACCAAGAAAGGATTGTGAGGGGTCGAAAAACCGGCCATTCCCAACCCTCTGACGCCAATGATGGTTCTGACTGAGGGGCTTAACGGGAACCGGTAGTTCAAATTGGTTATTTCCCACTCCCCCTGAGTGTTGCCATCAAACCCGACACGAGTTTCATTGAAACCAGTGACTCGATCTAACTTGGCCACATTGGTCGCTCCCAGCGTTATTCTCAGGCGATCCTGCCCCGTGAAACGGGTCGTCAAGTTCAGTCTGAGTCGGGAACCGAAAGTCGGATTTACGTCAATGGCGTCGCCGACTGCATCAATTAGGGCAAAAATGGCCCGTCCCGTCAGGTGGGTGGTGGTGGAAAATTGATTGGCTGCGAGGGTCGTTGTTGCAGCCTCTAAATGATCAATCTGCTTATCCAATGCTTCCAGTTCAGTCTGAAAGTTCTCTACCAGTTGCTGCAGTGCGAGTCGGTCAGGCGCCGCTTCTGGAGGAACTTGCCTAAGACAAGCGGCGACACCCGCAGCAAATTCATGGCGGCTCAGAGGCTGGTTGCCTTGGAAGATATGATCCCGATGCCCTTCTGGACAGTCGTAGCGTGCCGCTAAGGAATTTAGGGTCTTAGCCGCCCAATCTGTGGGCTTTACATCCGATAGTTGATGCACTAAGGGAGTCCGGTTCAGCGGGGCAAGGGGTTCTGAGGAATTCAGAACAGCACCTGTCAAGCCTTCTACGGTGTATTGCTCTATTTGAGTAATCAGGGAAGTTGTCTCATCTACATTGGTTAAGTCTGCCATTGCAGACCGTTGATGATTCCGTGGCGTTGTGGCGGGTGGACCTGACCACTGGACAGGTTGATCGGAGATGAGGGGTTCGGGGAGGGCGATCGCATCCATTCTGGCGGCGAGTGGATAGAACGCCTCAGATTGCTCATGATTCCGTGGCGTTGTGGCAGGTGGACCTGACCATTGGACGCGTTGATCGGAGGTGAGGCGTTCGGGGGGGGCGATCGCATCCGTCATGACGAGGGCAGAGTTAGGCGCAGCAACGGCTTCGGATTGCCCAAGGACTGGCGGCGGAGTTGAAGCGACTGGATTAACCCGAAACTCCGGGGTTAAAAATTCTGGAGGCGCAACCGAGTTTTTGGCTTTGGGTTTAGGGGGTTGAGACGATTCAGGTCGAAAGGGTTTCGTTTGGGCAGGGACTGGGGCGGCGATGGCGTCGTCAGCTGCAAGATAAAACGGAATACTCATCAACGTTGCATTCCAAGCAAGAAGCCATACTTGCCCATGGAATATAGCCGCCAGATATCACCTTGGGGGAAGGAGAATAAAGTCTGAGGGTTTTTGCGTGTATGGTTGATGGGTGTATCAAATGTTTGATCGCAAAACAATGACATTTCAAAATTTTCTACCGAACGTGATACAAAGGGGTCAAGCATGCCAACTCAATAGAGTGATCAATCTAGGTTGACAGGGATAGTTCGTTAGAACTCAGGCATTTTCCAAAGGGTTGACATCTGGCGAAAAAATGATTGTTTTGTTCTAGAAGAGAAGACCTCCCTCTCAAATTTTTCTCAAATATGTGAGTATTTTCCGGATCAACCCACAAATTTTTAATGAAATTTTTCTGTGGGACTGTTATAGAAATGAATTGCAGATAAATCAGCTCCTGAGTCCGCTAATATAAGAGGTTTCTCATTTAAGTTCGCCAATATGAGAAGATTCTCATTAAGAATTCATACAGCGTTAATGGGTGGGTGAAACTGTAAATAGATACGGGTTGCATCAGATTTCATGGCTCTTCGTAGAAATTCTAATAAGAAATCCGAACTGAAATTTATTTTTTTCACAGAAAAACTTAGATAGATATCACTATTTGGAAATCTTTTTTTCTTTATAGAAGATTTTGATTGTGTGATACCAACTACAATTCTTGTCAGGATTTATTCCGTGGATGTTTGCATTGCTAGTATCAGCAAGTATCTTTGGATAAATTTATCTGGTAGCAATTGATGCAGCCTTTTAGAGGCATAATCATTTAAATGGGTTCAGTGTTTTGTTCAAAGCTTGATGTGATTTACATCACAGATATTTCTGGATTTGAGCAGCAGAATAATAAGCTCTTAGTAAAGCAAATATGAAATCCAATAAAAGATCCATCTTTGTTACTTTTTGCACTGTACGATTTAATCCAATGGAACAGCTTCAATTAATCTGCAAGATTTCCTCAATTGAATGCTGACATTTGAATTTTGAATATTGACATTGCTGAAGAGGTGAAATGACGTCTGAGAGTTGTCAATTTTGCGCCATGTTATGTTGCCTATTTGCAATAGCTACATGTGAAGATGGGTAGCAATTTTACCACAGGACAATCTGTCCAATACCAGAGTTTTCTACACAGTTGCGCCAATTTTTTAACCATTATCTGGAGGTGCGGCTTTCGCTTGAATTTGACTCTGAAGGGTCAAGCAGAGTGTTCAGCCGAGAAGTTGCGATGAAGTTAGTTGTCTATTCTCATGACGCCTTTGGTTTGGGGAACATTCGCAGGATGATGGCGATCTGTGAGCATCTTCTGACGTCTGTTCCTAACTTGTCTATTTTACTCATCTCAGGCTCACCTGTGTTACACCGATTTCGGACGCCCACGGGACTCGACTATATCAAACTTCCCTGTGTGGGTCGTAATCGGACGGGAGAAGTATCCGCAAAGTTTTTAGGCATTGACGCCCAAACTGCTGTGAAGCTGCGGTCCAATTTGATCCAAACCGCTGTGGCCCACTTTGAACCAGATTTGTTGCTGGTCGATAAAAAGCCCTATGGGCTGCAGGGGGAACTAACGGATACGTTGGCTTGGCTCAGGATCCACTTGCCCGATACGCCGTGCGTACTGCTGTTACGCGATATTATCGACCGGCCAGTCGTCACCATTGCAGAGTGGCGACGACTGGGATATGTTGAGGCGATCGCCAATCTGTATCGCCAAGTTCTCGTCTTAGGTACGCCAGAAGTGTTTGATCTCAGCGCCGAATATCAGCTTCCTACTGCGGCAGCCCAAAAAGTGCGTTTCTGCGGATACATTCGTAAACCGCCAGGAAATCACTCTGCTGAAGCCATGCGCCATGCACTGGGGGTGCAGTCAGATGAGCAATTAGTGTTGGTCACCCCTGGTGGTGGAGAGGATGGCGACTATCTAATTGAAACCTATCTGGCTGGCCTAGCTCACCTACCCCCAGAGTATAATAAAATACACAGTGTCGTTATCTGTGGTCCTGAAATGCCCTATGCTAAGCGGCAGGTTTTATGCCAAGCCGCCGCCGCTAACCCCAAAGTGCAGATGCTGGAATTTACCGATGACTTGATGAGTTATATGGGGGCGGCGGATAGTGTAGTTTCGATGGGAGGTTACAACACCACTTGCGAGATTCTCTCATTGGTTAAACGAGCTGTCGTGGTCCCCCGGGTCAGCCCTGTTCAAGAGCAATGGATTCGAGCAAAACGCTTAGCAGAATTGGGGCTACTCCGAGTCATTCATCCCGATCAGCTCACACCTGAGACATTAATGCAGGCCCTTATGGCGCAGTTGAATCCAGACACCGGGGATAATGCAAACACGACTTTTAACCTGAATGCATTGCCTCGGCTCACCCAGCATCTATTAGAATTGCTGCCCCAGCAAAATGAATCTTGCGTATTACCTCCATTTACCCCCCCGGCGCCTGAGCCGCCACCTTTGATCACAGCTACGAGTGCTTGCCCGCTTAGAGCTTGTCTTTAGTTCCCTAGCGGAAACGGAGTTCAACAAGACTTAAGAGTAATTCAAGTGGAAAGTTATCCCTCCA
>JAKSDM010000282.1 GCA_022360135.1 Pseudanabaenales cyanobacterium
CAGCGCGACGGATTTGCTTCAGTTTATCTAGCGCCTGACGGTATTTCTTTTGCTCAACTAGCGTTTGCAGCTGTCTCTGAAGTAACTCTACAGAAACGGGTTGCCGCTCAAACTTTCGCTTTTGATGCCCTCGACGCTTCGCCACAACAACTCCCCTGGCGGATTTATCAGCCCATCTTTAATTTCTTTCAGCATAGTAGATGTCTTGTGCTTTTAGTCTTTCCGCTTAGCAAGCGGCGCAGAATGGGACTGAAGGTTAATCATCTACCGGTTACTAGCCTACAATGATGCCTACTTGGCCTTCATTGAGGCTTTAGACAAACTGTAGCGAATTATCTTACCATGTGCGATCTCGCCTGAGCGGACGGCGTTCTTCTATCGCGAGTTTCCCTGGTCCCCAACAAGCGTGACAAAGGATTCAGGCTGTTTGAGGCCCTATAACGTTATAGGATGCGGCTATATAGGGGAAGGCGAGAAAGGCGGGAGTGACAAATGATGTAAGCGCTGCCTTCCGCCCAGATCAAATCAAAGGCGCCCGCCTTAAAATCGAGAGCAGCCATGTCGCCGTTTACGACGGTGATCCTCTCAGAAACACCCGTTTGCGCCGCCCTCTCGCTCAACTGATCGAGGATAAGGTTGGTGGTTGTCAACGGCTGTTCTTCATTATTAAGATTACACGTAAGATTACAAAAGATTGCCAATCGCAATGTTTGTTCAGTTAAGTGGCGGCATTAACGTAGTTTTCTATACGACTGTTCATGACGCTTAGCATCCGTATTACGTTATCGCGATGTCAAACCCAGAACTGTCAACTTGCAATCCTATCAACTTTAAACGAGAACCGCTCCTGATCGACAAAGATCAGATCATTCAGGAGTTGCGTCAGAAGATTGACAAATTAGAATCTCGACTAGAAAAAGAGGTTTTGACTAAGGATCTGGTCATTTAAGCGTTGCGTCGAAAAGTTGTTAATTTAGGGAAGCAACTCCATAGGACAACAATACGAGGCCAATGCCCGTGTCCTGGCTGCAAAAACAACCCTGCGCCATCTCTTCAGGTGTTCCATTGGGTTGAGATTAGGTAGGCCATTCTTAAGTCAAAGTTTTATTATTATCGTGGGTGATGAGCGATTCTAAGAAATTAAACTTAATGCTTTCCTCGCCCTCTTTTCAGTAATTAACTTTTTTACCTGGCATGCTTGCATCCGTGTAAGCTAGCAATCATAAACTTTTCTATCAGCAGAGAGGGGTATGTTAAAACGGCGTTTTATTAAGAAAGCTTTCTGGACTTGCTTGGCTGCGATTCTGACAAGTGTTGTAATCAGTTGCACCGCATCCACCCCTGAAGTCACCCTCAAGGTTCACCACTTTCTGCCCACTACTTCTACCAGCCACCAGCAGTTTATTGAACCCTGGGCTGAGGCGATCGCGGCTGATTCTGGCGGCCGGATCAAAGTTGAGATTTATCCGACCATGCAGTTAGGGGGCAAGCCGCCTCAGCTGTTTGATCAGGTGCGGGACGGGGTTGTCGATGTGGCCTGGACTCTGCCCGGCTATACCCCGGGTCGATTTCCCACGGTTGAGGTGTTCGAACTGCCCTTTATGGCGGCTTCGGCTGAGGCGACCAGTCAGGCGGTTCAAGAATTTTATCAGCGGCATCTTAAGGAAGAGTTTCAGGATGTCCATCCTCTGGTGTTTTATGTCCATGCCCCCGGCAGTTTCCACATGAATGGAAAACCCATTCAGTCCTTAGATGATCTCAAGGGAGTTAAGGTGCGCGCCCCGACTCGGGTCACCAACAATGTACTGCAGGTTCTAGGCGCCACGCCGGTGGGTATGCCTCTTCCAGAGGTGCCGGAAGCGGTGGCTAAAGGCGTTGTCGATGGCACGCTTTTACCCTATGAAGTGACTCGTCCTTTGCGGGTTCATGAGCTGACGGACAGCCATACTGAATTCGGCGGCGATCGCGGGCTGTATACAGCGGTCTTCTTGTTTGCAATGAACAAGGCCAAGTATGAATCCCTGCCCGAAACTCTCAAAAAAGTGATTGATGATCACTCTGGCCTAGCCCTAGCCCAGCAAGCTGGTCAGATTTTGGATCAGGCCGAAGCGCCCGGTCGTCAAGCTGCTGAGGATTTAGGAGATACCTTTTACACGATTGAGGAGGAAGAGTTGGAGCGCTGGCGAGTGACCGCCGAACCCGTCATTGATGCCTGGGTCGCCGCTATGAATGCACAAGGTAAGGACGGCGAGGCGTTGTTGGCGGAGGCTCGGGCGCTGGTGAGCAAATATGCAGATGAATCACAGTAGGACAAATGGGATAGAGCGGGTGTTGATCATACTCGCCAGCAGTCTCGCCGTGTTCGGTGGATTGGTCTTGTCGGGGTTGATTCTGATGACGGTGATTAGCGTTGTTGGTCGATCTATTTTCAACACGCCTATCCCAGGCGATTTCGAATTGGTCGAGATTGGCAGCGCAGTGGCCATTTTTTCCTTCCTCCCCTACTGTCAGCTGATTCGAGCCAACGTTGCGGTGGATTTCTTCACCACCAGAACCCCACCCCGGATAAAGGCGCTCCTAGATATGGCGGGCAATCTACTGTACGCCGGCATCGCGGCGCTACTGACCTGGCGCCTGGCGCTGGGGGGGATTGACCTCAAACACTACGGCGAATCCACCATGGTGCTGCAGGCGCCAATCTGGTGGGGGTTTGTACCTGCGGTCATAAGTTTGGGATTGCTGACTCTGGTGTGCGCCTATTCAGTGTGGAGAAGCTGGCGTGAGGCTGTCCAGGGAGGTCAGCCGAGATGAGCGGATTCGCCCTTGGCTTGCTGAGCTTTCCCATTTTGTTGGCGCTGGTGGCGCTGCGCATTCCGATCGCGGTGGCGATGCTGGTGGTGGGCGGCGGCGGCTATGTCATGCTGAACGGTTGGCTGCCCCTGATTAATTATCTCAAGACCTCGCCTTACTACCTGTTCTCCACCTATTCTTTGTCGGTGATTCCGATGTTTCTGCTCATGGGGCAGTTCGCCACGAAGGCGGGCGTCAGCACCGCCTTGTTCCAGGCCGCCCGCGTCTGGCTGGGCCACCGTCGGGGCGGGATCGCGATGGCGGTGATTGGCGCCTGCGCTGGGTTTGGCGCGATCTGCGGCTCCTCCCTAGCTACTGCCGCCACAATGGGCCAAGTGGCGCTGCCAGAAATGAAGCGCTTCAACTATTCTGGAGCCCTTTCCACCGGCGTGCTGGCGGCTGGCGGCACCTTAGGCATTTTGATTCCGCCCTCGATTATTCTGGTGATCTACGCCATTTTGACGGAGCAGAGTATCGTCAAGATGTTTGCTGCAGCTTTCGCACCGGGGTTGCTGGCGGCGGTTGGATATATGGCGGCGATCGCCGTGTTTGTGAGAATTTTTCCCGACGCGGGTCCGGCGGGTGAGCGGGCTAACAACCGCGAACGACTGCAGAGCTTGGTTCAGATCTGGCCGGTGCTGGCGATCTTTATCCTGGTGATTGGCGGCATTTATGGGGGCTGGTTTACGCCGACTGAAGCTGCGGCAGTGGGCGCCTTTAGCACTGGCGGCCTGGCCATCTATCGCGGCGACCTGCGGCTGCGAGGGTTGATCATCTGTCTGCAAGAGACAGCGGCCGCTACGGCCATGATTTTTTTGATCCTGTTGGGCGCGGAAGTCTACAACGCTTTTCTAGCCCTGACCCAAATGCCTGTGCAGGCGGCTCAGATATTGGTTGAGCGGCGGCTGCCCCCCTTGCTGTTGCTGGCGGCTATGCTGCTGGTTTATCTGATCCTGGGCTGTGTGATGGATAGTCTCTCGATGATTTTGCTAACGATTCCGATTTTCTTTCCCATTATTGTGGGGCTAGACTTTGGCTTGGGTCCCGAGGAGACCGCGATCTGGTTTGGCATCCTGGCGCTAATTGTAGTGGAGGTGGGATTGATTACACCGCCTGTGGGAATGAACGTGTTCATTATCAATAGCATGGCCAAAGAGATTCCCATGCTGGAAACGTTTAAGGGGGTGGCGCCGTTTCTAGTTTCGGATGTCCTGCGGGTGG
>JAKSDM010000096.1 GCA_022360135.1 Pseudanabaenales cyanobacterium
ATCACGATCACCAGATTTTGGCCTGGTTTGGGCTAGGCGATCTTCCCATCGATTCGGATCACTTGCGGGTTGGCGCGCCAATAGTCACTTTGCTCTTATGTGTTCCAGCAGTTCTGACCTATTTGACCCATACGATCGCCCGATTATTTGACCGGGGAATGCCCGATTACCTCACTGTTGTTTATGCCTATCTCCCGTTCACCCTAGCTGCCAATCTAGCCCATTATATTCCCGCCGCCATCACCGAAGTTGGACGGTTTCTGCCTGTGATTGCCCGCACCTTTGGCTATAGTGGCGCCGGATTACCCACCTTCGTCTGGAGCGCCGATGTCGCAGCCTTTCTTCAGGGGGTCACCCTACTCTCAGGCTTAGTGTTCAGCCTCTATCCACTTTTGAGGATTACTAAACGTCCGTTGCTGAATAATCTTCCCCATTTACTATTACTGACTGGCTTGACGGTGCTTTGCTTGAAACTTCTAATTTGAATATTTGAATTCCGTTGGCGTCTTCCATCCCTCCGATCTCGGGTATGGCCCCGACTCTGTCCTCAGCCGCCAGAACCCTTGAAATGTAATCACTGTCTGGATCACACAGCTTAACAATTTACTTTTTTGATTCACTGCGATCGCTACTGCAGATACATCTGCTCCTGTTTCAGAAGAGGATGAACTCAAATCTACAGGGTCCTTGCCCTATCTACCTGACAAAAGGTGACAAACCCTGATCAAACATATGATTAAACCTGATCCTTTAGGTATTTTTTCTAGCCAAGATCTTCGCCAAAATAGACTCGTAAGCCTTAACCACCCGTTAGTTCTGGAGGTCGCAAAAATGGATTGGAAAAACCCTTTCAAGCGGGAGCTGAATCAAGGTTAATAGACCCCCTGCAGATGTTCAATTAAGGAGGACTCAAATGTTTGTAAAGTCTTTTAAACATGTCTTTTCAAGCCTTGAAAGCGAGGGAGCAACGTTAGAAAAACGTATGGAGATCAGTAAATTCAGAGAGGATTACCGGGATGCTCAGGTGCGGTTTCGCAATAGCCTGCAAACTGTCGCCACCGTGATTGAAATACTAGAGGCAGCGGGTAATCCCAAAAATGTCGAATCGGTGCTATCGCTGCTGTGTGCGGAGCTGCCAAGGGTACTCCAAGAATACGAGCATCTGGATAACATTGTGGAAGAATATTTAACGGCAAATCCCTAAGGGGTGTCTGAATCGAAAATCCCCCGGCATTGGGAGATTTAGGGGCTTTATACTCAGAGTGGTCAGACTGAAGGCGATTTGCCCCGTCGACACCGCGGTTGCACAGGCTGGATTCAGCCCTGATTTCTAGTTTGGGAATGCTGGGAAAAATGAGTGATTTTGAAGACACATTAAAATTCACCGAAGAATTAATACACCGCGAGACCGGTCACCATTTAAGTAATTTGGAGCGCACCATTTTAACGACAGCTTTGGAGGGAAGTCGAAAAACCTACGAGGAAATTGCAACAGAATGCGGCTATTCCCCTAAATATGTTAGGCAGCAGATTGCCCCTAAGCTCTGGCAGTCGCTTTCTCAAGTGTTAGATCAAAAGATTACTAAATTCAATGCTAAAGCAATATTAGAACATCTAGTACATCATCAGAAAACGGTCGGTCAGTCATCTTCATCGATTACCTCATCAATGCTTCCGAGTCACCTTACTTCGGCAACCAAAGAGGAGAATATCCTATTAGTGGATGATAAGCCGGAGAATCTCACATTATTGTCTGATATGCTGGAAGAACAAGGCTATGAAGTGCAACAGGCGATTAATGGAACGATTGCTCTACAAGCGATCTCATTAACCTCTCCTGATTTAATCCTACTGGATATTTGCATGCCAGATATGGATGGTTATACCCTTTGCCAAAGACTTAAGGCCGATGCCAAAACCCAAGATATTCCGGTGATTTTTGTGAGTGCGCTAGACGAGTCTTGGGATAAAGTCAAAGCCTTTTCTATGGGCGGGGGCGACTATATTACCAAACCTTTCAAGGTGATTGAAGTCTTAGCTAGGGTAGAAAACCAATTAAAAATTAAGCGTCTGAAAGAAGCGCTTAGGGAAAAAGATCTTCAGTTACAGGAAGCGCTGCAAAAACTAAAAATAATGACTGAAAAATATGAATCAGCCAATTTGATCAATAAAAATCCTTCTTCGCCATAGGCG
>JAKSDM010000165.1 GCA_022360135.1 Pseudanabaenales cyanobacterium
CGTTGAGAGTCTTCTTTTGCCTCATAAACATCAATCACTTTCTGCCGGATATCAAGGGAATAAGTTTTCATTCAACGATGCACTCTCAAAATCTTCTGTCTGTCTATTATGTATTCAATTCAACCGGGAAACGCTATATTTGTTTTCAGCAAGATCTAAGAAATCCTGAAAAAAAGTCAGATCGCTGTCTGACAATCGGGCAAGCTTTGCCAATTGCTGACGGTCAGCCAGGAAGTCAGGTTTTGGTTGATGGGGCAGTAACTGCGCGATGCAAGCATCGGCGATCGCTCGGTCATCTTTTTGAAGTGCGTCAATTTCGGCATACAGCAGCAGAGTTTGGCCGAGGGATGGCGAATAATTATCAACGCACCTCATCGGCAATTGAGAGACGCAATGGCTATCTCACTCGTCTGCACCATTCAGGTCAGGGATTTTCTCAACAGACCTTGAAAGTGCTCACCATCATCCACAATTTTCATCTCAAACACCCCGATGGAACGACTGCCGCTCAGCGCTTATTTGACTATGAATTTCCTGATCTTTTTGAGTGGATTGTAGAGCATATGGGTGATCTTCCCCTGGCCCGTCGGTCGTCAAAATCACAAAGCCCAGATCCCTTTCACCTAGAGGGTTTCCCGGCTTAAATTACACACCTAAAAACGTTTGCTTCTGATTCTGTGGACTTGAGCGATTCTAGAGACGGAATCATTGCTCTGAGTGAAAAAAACATGAGAAATCTAATCATCGCGATAGCCTTGCTTCTAGTTAGCGCAGCGATCGTCTCTCTGTATCAGGCCAACGCCCAAGATTGTCCCGGTATGAGTGCTTATATGCTTGACGAAGCAGGTCAGTGCATCGACTTGAGCAGACTGGAAGCGGGTGATGAGGAAGCGGGTGATGAGGAAGCGTCTAATAACAACGACAATGAAATCGAGCCTATTCGGGTTATTTTTGACACCGATGGCGCCTTCGAGGATTATTACGCACTCTTGACTCTAGCTCTAGCGTCACAATTGGATGACCCGCCAGTTAAACTGATCGGGGTCACCACAATGGCCCATGGAGAAGCCTATTGCAACAATTCCAACGGGTATCCCGATTTAAAGCAAACCTTGCTTGCAGATTTCAGCGTTGAAGAAGGCACAATCGATGGAATTACCCAAAAAGTTCTGTCTATTGCGGCATACGATGGCGCCAAAATCTATTCTGGATGCGATGAAAGTACTGCAATCATTGACGTCCCAAACGAGGTGGATGATTTTGGCAAGCCTATTCCGGGATCAGGATTGACTCAAATTCGAACTCAACTGCCGCTGGCCGGACTAGATGCACTAGAACCTTGCCTATTTCATCAAGAATTTGTCTTCTCCGAGCCCGATGTTGTCTGTTGGAATGAGTTTAATCGGGCCTTTCGAGATGAAACGTTAAGGTTTGTTCTGCCTCAAGCTCAAGCGGCTTTGGACGAATTTGAACTGCCAGAACTTGACCTGATTGAGCCTTGGAAAAAAGCGTCTGCATTTTTGGCGGCGTCTATTTGTAAAGCTTATAGAAAGGATAATCCGCTAACGATTGTCACGGTGGGACCCGCCACTAACTTGGGCCGAGCCTACGTGAACCTTGAGAAGAATCCTAGCCAATATGGCTGCCCTAGCGACATCAGACTTTCCGATCTCAAATCAGTCATTGCAACCCGACATATGGGCGGCGCTTGGGATGAAGATAAATCGGACAATTTTGATGATGACGGCAACTATCGCCTGAATGAACCCTTCCCAGTTTGGACCTTAGGCAACATCTATTTTCAAGCAGGGGAACATATCTTTGGGATGCACCATTTACCCTTTCCTGGAACAAATTTCCAAGACATTCAAACTGGAGAACACAAACAAGCCTTTAACTCGCTTAATAATGCAGAATTTAATTTTTGGGTTGATGCGCTTGCTGTTGATCAAGTCTTGAATTCTGGAATCCCTATGTCTATCGTTCCATTAAATGTAACTGATCGTGTCCGCCTGGAAGGGTTGGCTGATAGGATTCAAGATAATCCGGCTGTCTGCGCTACTGCGTCGGCTCAATTCATCAAAAATCTGCAATTCGCCAATGAACCCGAACCAGGCGTTTTTGTCTTCGATACCCTATTTCTCTGGGACACCCTAACGGTGACCAGTCTTTGGAATAACTTTGTCAACTTTGAAGATTTTAGTGATCTCGAAATTACGACATTGACAAATGGGGACCTCAATACAGTGACGGGGCAATTATCGGCTAAAGAACTCTTTCGTAGAGACATTGGCAATCTATTTAGATTGGGGCGTGTTGATAATCCTGTGAGCCTGGGACTTTCTGTGAATCCCGATAGGGGTGATCCTGACTTGAGTACGACGCTACAAAACTTAGTCTTTGATCTCGTTTGCACATCTAGTAGCGATAATAATGATAGTGAAATAGAGTGATGACTAAAATCCTTCCCTACTTCTTCCCCATTTTCGTCTAGCATTTCTGTATCTAGCTGTATCCATTGCCGGTTGGGGATTTGTGGAAGGAGTTGCGGATGAGTGCTGATTTGAGGGGATTGGTTAATCAACTGCAAACCAGGTTGGACAAAATGGAGGCGGCGCTGGACGCGATCGCAGACGCCATCGTTTGGGTCACCCCCGACAATCGAGTGCAAGGATGCAACGCTGCTTTCGCTCAGCTGGTCAATCGCCCTCATGAAACAGTCCTGAATGTAGACCTGCGCGAAGTCTTGCGGCTGATTTACCAGGGCCAGATAGTTTCTCCAACGGCTTACCCCACAGCCCGAGCATTAAAGGGAGACTATGCGGTTGCTCAGTATACCTTTCTATCCGATCCACATCCCCTGACATTAGAGATTACAGCGAGTCTGGCGGCGTCAACCGAAGCAGATAGGACAGTCGTACTCACCATTCGGGATGTAACCGTATTGCAACAGGTCGACATCAGCGATCGCCAACGCATCGAAATGGAACGCAAACAGCGAGAAGAAGCGCTGCGACTCATGGTTGAAGGGATAGCCTCAACCACAAGCGATGAATTTTTCCAATCCTGTATCCGCTGTTTGGCTGAAATCTTGCAAGTTCGCTACGCCCTGGCCAGCGAGTTTGTCGATAACGCTAAAACCAGCGTACGAACCCTGGCGATTCAAGGAGGCGGCATCTATTCCGAGAATATTCAATATGATCTGCGCGACACCCCCTGCGAAAATGTGCTGCGGGGGGAGATGGCTTACTACCCTGAGGGTGTGCAAACCCTATTCCCTAATGATCTAAACCTGGTTGAAGCGGGCGTCGAGAGTTATTTTGGCCTCCCCCTAAGTAATTCGTCTAATCAGGTTATTGGTCACCTGTTGGTGATGGATGTTGAGCCCATGGCGGATGACCCCGGACGGGAAATGGTGATGAAGCTTTTCGCCGCTCGGGCAGGGGCTGAGTTGGAGCGTAGACAGGCTGAGGAACGACTCAAACAGCAGCAGGAAGTCCTGCGGATGGTGATTGATGCGGTTCCCACCCAAATTTTTGTCAAGGATTGGGAGGGACGATATTTGCTGGCGAA
>JAKSDM010001675.1 GCA_022360135.1 Pseudanabaenales cyanobacterium
CGTTGAGAGTCTTCTTTTGCCTCATAAACATCAATCACTTTCTGCCGGATATCAAGGGAATAAGTTTTCATTCAACGATGCACTCTCAAAATCTTCTGTCTGTCTATTATGTATTCAATTCAACCGGGAAACGCTATATTTATTGGCGGCAAGGATTCATCACTGATTCCAAAAGCCAAAACTCTTTCGGCGTTTGTAGAAGATGATTATGACTTGCTTGGAGATATTATTAACAACTCATTTAATCACCTCGTCACGACACCACATATTATGACTGAGGTGTCTAATTTGCTTGGTAAAGAGCGTGATCATATACGGAGGCTTGGAAGAGAGGCTATGGCTGAGTTTCTCAGTCAATGCACTGAGCATACTGATAGTTCTGTGATCTTGGTGTCAGAGCCAGAGTTCAATAGGCTTGGATTAACCGATGTGGCAATAGCAGTAGCCTCAAGATTACCTGCGTTTGTTTTGACCGCCGATTTACCTTTGTACTTACATGTGAGTAGCTCTGGTCTAGAAGCTGAGAACTTTAATCACATACGGCAGAGTTCATGGAACTGATATCGGATGTCTAACAATTCTAGTGCAGCGGATTGACCGAAGCTGCTTGTGGAGTTGCAGAGTTCTTGGCGACCGCTGACCAAAACCGTTAGGCAGACAAACTTTTCCCTATGTTGCCAGTTACTCACTAATGAGATCGATAATGTCAGTGAATCCAAGAATTAGAGATTGTCTTCAATCACATTTGTAATTCAATAAACCTGCTCATCTTCTCGATGAGCTGAGATCGCACTTTACAAAACTGCTATCCCTACCCAGGAGTTGCGATCGCATAGGAAGGACCCACGGCTTTTTTAAGAGCTGAGTTCTCACTGGGAGATTAGCGATCGCACCCGAAAAGCCACGATCGCATGAAAAAACAATGATTTACTGTAGGAGTTGCGATCTCACTAGACAGAACTGCTATATCCATACATTTGATGATGAATTTTACTGCTTAGGTAGTAGGCTTTGGAAATTCTTGAGAACTCGTTGGTTAAGGGTAGTAAGATGCAGAATCTCAAGTAGTGGCTTACGATCAAATTAACCTTCGAGTTTAAATGAGGATTTTTGCTAATGCCAGGACAGTTAGAAGAACGGGTTGCTTATTTAGAAGCTGAAGTGGCACGACTTAGGGACAAAATGGAGAATAGCTTATCCTCTAAACCCTGGTGGGAGAAAATTGCAGGGACATTCGCCGACAACTCAGCCTATGATGAAGCGATGCGATTAGGACAAGAATATCGTGCCTCTCTCCGCCAAGATTCTCCAAAGCCAGTTGATGAGTAAATGTACATTCTTGATACTGATCATCTCAGTGTTTTAGATCGTGGAGGAGCCAACGCTCAACGTTTGCTACAACGCTTGGCAAGCGTCAGTTCTAGTCAAGTAACAGCTAGCATAATCAGCTATGAAGAGCAAATGCGGGGATGGTTAAGTTACATTGCCAAAGCACAAACTATTGAACGGCAAGTTGAAACTTATAAGCAGTTAAAGCGACAATTAGTAAGCTACTGCGCGATTCCGATTCTTGAGTTTGATGAACAAGCTTCCCAAGAGTTTCAACGTCTTAAGAAAGAGTATCCCAGA
>JAKSDM010001572.1 GCA_022360135.1 Pseudanabaenales cyanobacterium
AGATTGTTCTCAAGCAGTTCATTGAATCCAATTAGATTGGATAGGGTCCGACTTGTGAGCAACAAAAAGGCGAATCGCCGCCAAGAAGTTTCATAGACTGTCGGCAACGCCGACTCGCTCGAATTGTCCGTTATAAATCTATAATTTTTTGTCAGAAAGGAGCGAATTGCCTCAAATCTGAGTTTTCTGCAGCTATCCTCGCCCTAACCTTTCGTGTACTAGAGTTTGGACATACGGAACGCCAGGATAAACGAGGTAAGTCAGATTTAAAAGTCAAGTGGATGTTTAGTAAGCAGCGATAGTCATAGGATAAAGGTTTTAAGGTTGGGATGAGGAAAAGTAGAGTAAACGAATGGAATGGTTTTATGATTCAGAAATCACCTGATAGGTAGACGCTTATGAAGAGAAGGAATGTTACTGATATCACCGCTAGCTAAAGGGCTATTTTGCATTGCAGGTATTACGGTTATGTTTCTGTAATAGAGATAGCCGGTATTAGGTTCTGAAGCAATTCTCTCGACCTGGTTGAGAAGAGACCGGAGTTTCTGAAACATTTGATCCTTGCGCTGATTCATAAAGCGAGTGCAATCCGATTTATGGCCAGTAAAACAGTCTCATTCAGACTTCCAGAAAATATTGTTCAAGCTATTGAAGCGCATGCTAAGGCAACGGGTAAGAATAAAACGACTCTGATTGTAGAAGTTCTCACTCAAGCTTATGGATTGTCACAACCGTCTGATCAACAGATAACGCCTGCAATGCTCCAGCAGCAACTTGATGAGTTGAAGCAGCAGGTGGCGGTGTTAAAAATAGATGAGTCATATACACCCACTGAGGGTGAACAATCTGGAGGCGCTCAAGATCTAATCGCTAGAACTGAATCCCAAACAAAAGCATTTGATCAGATCTTCTCGGCGGTTCCAGAGCCTTTATTTGTTTGCGATCGCCAGGGACGAATAGTCTATATTAACCTGACAGGCGCGCGCATGTTGAGGCTTGAGCGCAGAAAAGCGCTGGGCAAAAATTATCAGGAGGTGAACCTGCCGCAAGACGTGATAGCCCACCTCCAACCTCAGCTGGAAATAGCTCTGATGAATGGAAAATTCATTCGCGGTGAATTCAGTCTTCATACTTCAAGTCAGACGAGACATTATGAATACTTGCTGAATCCAATTTTAGGGAGTGATAGTACTATTGGCGGCATTGTTGGAATTGCCAGAGACACCACGCAATACAAGCAGATAGAAGCTGAGTTGCGAAATTTGCAGGAACAGTACCGCAATTTATTTGAACTGGCTAACGATTTGATGTTCATCATTAATGCTTCAACCTATGAAATCCTAGAGGTGAATTCGCAAGCTTCGAAACGGTTAGGATATACTCGCAAAGAAATTTGCCGCCAATCGTTTTTTGATATTAGTCCGCCAAAGGCGGCGGCTCACTATAAAGCTACTATTGTTCCAGAATTAGAGAGGACGGGCAGCGGCATTTTTGAGCATACGCTATGCCATAAAAATGGCCAGGAAATACGAGTTGAAATCAGTAGCCGGTTGATTGAATATCGCGATCGACTTGTGTTTGAATGTTCTGCCCGCGATCTAATCAAGGATTAGGAATTCGGCCCATCGCTCCTCTCCTTTCCCTGGGAAGCATACTATTTGACCTTGAAGGTTCCCACTGCAGTTTGGAGTTCTTGAGAGACTTCAACCGTTTGCCGTAGGGACATGGCAACCTTGCGTGAACCCTCGGCGGTGTGTTCTGAGACCTGGGTAATTGCTTTCATCAGATGCACGACTGCTTCAGACGTTTCCGTTTGAGACACAGTCGCTTCAGAAATTGACTGGACCAGTTCGTCGATCTGATGAGAGACCTCTAAAATCTGATCGAGGCTCTCTCTGGCGTCTTCAACCAAGTGAGCGCCTTCAACTACCTGGCTTGTGCTCTTCTCCATCGCCTCAATTACTTGAGCGGTTTCCAGTTGGATCGTTTCCACAATCCGGTTGATGTCTTGAGTGGCCTCTGCGGCTTGGCTGGCCAGGACGCCCACTTCTTCCGCCACCACTGCAAAGCCCTGACCTTCTTCACCCGCGCGAGCGGCTTCAATCCCAGCATTGATCGCCAGCAGGTTAGTTTGGAGGGCAATCTTTTCGATTAGGGCGACAACTCTAGAAATTTGTTGAGACGATTCACCCAGGCGTTTCACCTTTTTGGAGGTTTCGCCTACCATGGTCCTCAGGTTGGCGATGTTGTGTACGGTTCGTTCCATAGCTGCACCGCCGGTTTCAGCAGTTGTGGCCGCCGTCTGGCTGACTACCGCTGCTTGACGAGCGCTCTCAGCCACCGCTTGAATCGAGAGTGTCATTTGCTCAACCGAGTTCAAGGTCCGAGTGGTTTCTTCGGCTTGATTCAACACCTGATCTGAAAGTTGACGGATAGCTGCTTCATCTTGTTCGAGCGCGTGGTTTACCTGGAGGGCCGATTGCTTAACCTGAGTCACCAGCTGGCGCAAGTTTTCAATAATGGCATTGAAAAAGTCGGCTACGGTGCCGACATCCCCTGCAGTCACGTCGGCCCGGACCGTTAGATTGCCGCGTGAGGCCTCTTCAATATCACTGAGGAGTTCAATCAGTTGCCGTTGCAGCATCTCTTTCTGGCGCTGCTGCTCTGTAGCTAACAAGCGAGCTTGGTGTGCGACTGTTTCTTTCTGGGTTAGCAACTCATAGCGATCTAGGGCGACCCCGACTTGGTTCGCCACTTGAATAAAGAAGTCAATGTCTGTTTGCTCCCATTTGCGAGGGTTAGCGCACTGGTGGGCAATCAGCAAACCCATCAGATTATCGCCTTTCCGAATCGGAGTTATGAGATTGGCTTTGACGGCGAAGGGCTCTAGTTGCTTGAGATGACATTGGGTCAGACCGGCTTGATAGATGTTAGAGATTGCTTGAACCCGACCCCGTCGATATTTTTCAACGTACTCCTTTTCAAAGCAAGGATCATGGATTTCGGCGCCTAGGGAGCGAGGCCAATTGGGGTCCACCGATTCGGCGATGATGGAGCCGCGCCAATTTTGATCGAAGCGATACACAATCACCCGGTCAACGGCGATCGCCTGTCGGACATGGGCGAGCGGCAACTGAGTCAGGAGGCTGTCAACGGTTTCCGCCTGAGTCATTAGCAGTGTAATGTCCTTGAGGATTTGCGATCGTTCCGCGTCTGCTTCTCGCTCCTGGAGTAAGACCAGTCGGTCTAGCGTGACACCTAATTGAACCGCAAGCTGTCTTAGGAAGTCAACTTCATCTAATTTCCATTCATGAACTTCAGCACAATGGTGGGCGATCAGCAAACCAAAGAGGTCATCCTCATTCATAATGGGCACAACTAAATTGGCCTTGACTTGAAGACGCTCCATCAACTTCAGGTGATTGGGATGAAAACCGGCATTAAAGACATCATTGATCGGCGCCACCCGGTTATTTCTATAAGCTTTGATCAGCGGCTCCGGGATACAAGTATTTTCAATTTTAGTGTTAAGGCTGCTGGACCAATCCCGGCCTACTGATTCGGCTGCGATGTAGCCGCTCCAGTCCGGTAGAAACCGGTAAATTACGACCCGATCAACCCCCAAAATTTCTCGCGCGCCTTCGAGCGCCGAATTGAAAACCGTTTCTAGATCATGTTCATGTCTGACTGTAGAACGGGCAACTTCTTCTAGCAACAGACGAGTTTGTTTGGCCTCGTTTGCCCGATGCCGTGTTTGCTCCTGCAAGACAATCTCAGAGTCAACAATGCTATCCGCTAGTTGATTGAATGCATAGGCGACTTGCCCGACTTCATCTTTAGCAAACACCTCTGCCCGGGTCTGGCGATCGCCGGCGGCAAATCTCTGGGTGACGGCTTTTAGGTGGCGCAATGGTTTGGAAATGGAGCGGCCCAGTGTCCTAGCCATGATCAAACCCGTGACAATGGCTAACACAACCACCCCAAGCTGTAACTGTAGGCTGCGCCGGAATAGCTGGTGAAGCTCTGTCTCCAAAGTTCCACGCACCAGAACTCCCACGGGGTCTCCGTTAAAGTTGAGCAAAGCCTTGGCCGCCATGGTATAGCCGTGGCCGCTCTGGTTTACTCGCTGGGTAATCACCTCGCCTCTGGCAGAAACTACCTTTTCTAGAAAAGCAATATCAGCGATTGGAGTGTTGATCGCTATGGGCTGATCGGCTTTAGCTTTGTCTAAGGAGGCGGCTAAAACCCATTCTCCATTCGGTTTGTACAGGTAGACAGCGCTGTAACCCGTCGCCAACGCCGCCAGCGTACTCTCAATAATGGATAGCTTATGGTTGATAATATCTGCCGCAACCAGAGCGCCGATAACCTCGTCTGTATTGGGAGTTCGCACGGGGGTGACGGTATAGCGGATAAGGGCGTCTTGATTTGCGAATCCTTCGGGTAAGGGGGACCCCTCATGTTGCAATTCCTCCCAGCTCACAATCGCGTTGGCTTGTATCTGTCGAGAATTGGTTAGCGCCGCGCCAACTAGCCCCTCAGGATCAAACTTTTCTCCCGCCCGGTTCTGATTGGCATTGGCAATGATGTGCAGATCATTGCCAACTAGGGTAGCGTATTCAAGCTTGCGAGCCGCCATTTCATTGCTCAGAATCTGCCTTGCGGCTTCTGTTATTTCAGGCTCAACGAAACGATTTTGGGCATAATCCCAAGCCGCCTTGGTGATCGCTGTGTTGTCAGACTGGCCCCGGAAACCCAACCCTATCTGCTCCATCTGCAAAGTGTATTGAACTTCGTTAACAGCAAGTTCAGATTTGGCTTGGTTGATTAATTGAGTCTGTCCTTCAGACATAATTAGCAGCGAGCCTACCCCGACAAACCCGATGATTGAGATGACTTCAGCCGTAAACAGACCAATGAACTGCTTGCTCCGGACGGACAAGTTATAAAACCACTGTAAAGTTGGCAGTCTGCTAGTTTGCGTCACTACTATATTGGTCGGAGCCGCCTCCTTAACCTGGGGTGGATAACCAACCGCATCAGCATGCGCCGTCAGATCAGAGTCAATCTTGTGGGTAAAGTATCTGGATGGCTCAGATTGAATATCCTGTTTTAGGAATGATTGTATTGCCTTTCCAGATTGCCCCAATGTGTTGTTGTTTCGGGTTGAGCCAAATTTAGCAGTCATAGGGGAATGCCTCGAGATAGTTGTGAATCATAAAAGTTTAAAATTGCAAAAATCTAGAATTGCAAAAACCTAGATAGATGCTCAGGGAACAGCGATTTAAGGCAAAACTTCAATGGTCTGCGCCCAAGCATTGAAATAGAAAAGTGTTACTAGTCTCAATTAGTTTTTGGGGCCGCTTCGCGCGGTTTTGAAAGGATGCGGTTACAAACCCTATGTGCGGCTTTAGACCCTCCGCCAGTCAGGATTTCTAAACCTGTGGGGCCGCCCACCGCGGCGCCAGCCTTGGTCATTTCAGCGGTTACGCACGAGACGCAATAATGTATAGATAGACTCCACCCTGTCAAATCACGAACAAAATTGGGTCATAGGGTGTGATCGTGATTTGTGTCACCACTAATATAACGTGTAATCCATGAATTGCACTGAATCGCAATTCATGTATTGCGGTTCAAATCAT
>JAKSDM010001416.1 GCA_022360135.1 Pseudanabaenales cyanobacterium
CGGTAAGAGACTATGAGCACTGAGCCTGAAACTACCCCAAGCTCTGAGGCTGAGAGCGCCGTTCCACTTGAGGTTTCTAAGCCGACAACGCCAGAGGAAATGGATCGCTATGAGTGTCGTTCTTGTGGGTACGCCTATGAACCTGTGAAGGGAGACAGTCGAGCCCATATTCCTATTGGCGTCCCCTTTCAAGACTTGCCCCCAGGCTGGCGCTGTCCAATTTGCGGCGCTCCGACTAGTCAGTTCAGCAACATTGGGCCTAAAGGCGCGCCCTCAGGTTTCAAGGAAAACTTGAAGTACGGCTTTGGCGTAAACGCCCTAACGCCGGGACAGAAGAACCTCTTGATTTTTGGCTCCTTGGCGATAGCGGTTATGTTTTTTCTCAGTCTCTATGGTTTGAGATGACTTGGCAGTCAGGTTCGCTCAAGTCTTTGAGGTTTAGTCGCCCAGTGGTTTCGCTGTCAGTATATGCTCATTAGATTGAGTCTATATCTCCCTATATCATCTCTAAAAATTCACTTTGACCTCCCATAGATAGATAGTATGCAGTTAGTTTTGAAACACCTAAGGAAAATTTTCGCCGTATTGGCGATCGCATTCTTGACCACAAGTTGCGCAAGTTACTTTCTCCCTTCGCTGGAAAAAACGCCTTGGGAGATACTTAACCTACCCACAGATTCAACCTTGACAGATGTCGCCTTCACCAACAACCTCAACCATGGTTGGCTGGTCGGTAGCGACTCCACCTTAATGGAGACCACAGATGGCGGTCAAACCTGGAAGCAAAGATCGCTGGATTTGGGAGACCAGAGATATGTTTTTACCTCTGTTAGTTTTTCGGGCCAAGAAGGGTGGGTGACAGGTCAACCTAATATCTTGCTGCATACTGAAGATGGCGGTCAGACCTGGTTGAGAGTGCCGCTCAATAGCAAGCTGCCTGGAGCGCCAATTATCGTTAGCGCCCTTGGACCAGATACAGCCGAATTGTCCACCGATATTGGCGCAATTTACCGGACAAAAGACGGAGGACGCAATTGGAAAGCCCTGATACTGAGTGCGCCGACGGTAGAAGGAGCGATTGGGGCTGTTCGCAACCTTACTCGCTCAGCGGATGGCCAATATGTTGCGGTGTCATCCCGAGGCAGCTTCTATTCTACTTGGAAGCCTGGCGAAGCAACCTGGACGCCTCATAATCGTGAGACGTCTAGGAAGCTGCAAAACATGGGGTTTGCCAAGGATGGGAAACTTTGGTTAATCGCCCGTGGCGGACAAATCCAGTTTGGCGCTTCAGATGACTTCGAGGACTGGACTGACCCGATCAATCCTGAGTCTGCCACCAGCTGGGGTTTTCTGGACATGGACTATCGCACTCCAGATGAAATTTGGGTGTCTGGCGGAGGCGGCACTCTGTTAGGTAGTTATGACGGAGGGCAGACCTGGTTCAAAGATCGCACCGTGGAAGATGTTCCCTCAAATCTCTATCGAATTGTCTTCGTGACCCCAGATAAGGGCTTTATTTTCGGCCAGCGAGGCGCCGTTCTGAGATATGTTGGCCCGTCTAAGACGGCGTAGCGGATGGATAAATAGCTGAGGCCAGAGGCTAAAAATCCGGCTTGAACCCATATCAATAATTGATTTCTTGTGGGGATATGCAGGTTCCCGTATGATAGTTGCATAAGAGTTTGATTGAGTAAAATCATTTGCTGTTCGAGGAGACGTTGACATGGCAGGTACTACTGGAGAACGTCCATTTGGCGACATTGTAACCAGCGTGCGTTATTGGGCGATTCATAGCATTACTATTCCAGCCTTGTTTATTGCTGGATGGCTGTTTGTGAGCACCGGTTTGGCCTATGATGCATTTGGAACCCCCCGCCCTAATGAGTACTATCCAACGAGTCGAGTGGAAGCGCCTATTTTGAGCGATCGCTACAACGCGAAACAACAGATTCAAGATTTCATTGATCAATAGGTTGCTTATTAAAGTTGTTTTAAAAGTGGTTATGTATCATGACAATTAGTAGAGGACCCAACGAGCCTGTTAGCTACCCCGTCTTTACGGTTAGATGGCTATCAGTTCACGCCCTTGCTATCCCCACAATATTTTTCTTGGGGGCAATTTCAGCAATGCAATTTATTCAGCGTTAGGAGAAGATTGTGGCACTAGAGCGGACTCCAAACCCGAATAAGCAGCCAGTAGAGCTAAATCGAACCTCGCTCTTCCTAGGGTTGCTTTTAATCTTTGTGCTTGGGCTGTTGATGTCCAGTTACTTCTTTAACTAACTGGTGATTGATTGAGCTCAAATCAATTAAATATTTTTTGCTGTTTTACTGTCTTTGGCAAGTCATTTTCACTTTTTAGAAGATTAGGAGGTTTAATCCATGCTTCAAGAAGGTCGCCTTCCCATCTGGCTCGTGGGTACAATTGCCGTTACAGGCGCCCTCGTAGTTATGGGCATATTTTTTTACGGGGCTTATGCCGGAGTCGGCTCAGCTATTTAAACCTAGAAACAAGCAACCATAATTGCTTGTTCTGATCTGCTAATTGGATCGATTAATCATCAGGTATCGAAGCATAAGCGGATAAATAAAAAGCCATCTGCAGTCAATAAGCAGATGACTTTTTATTTTTTTTAGACTTCAAAACTTAGCAATGCTACGTCTTGACAGCTAGCAAACACACAAACAAGGGTGATTAGGTCTCGAACGAGATGAAGGCTCCCTAAAGGGAGCTAATGTGTACAATCAGCGAAATTGTACAAAGAGTCTACCCTCACTAGGTGGTTTCTTCTTTCTCAACATAAAGGAAAAAAGCAATCATTACAGCGGCTGCATGGATCGCACAGAATGGCACCATAACTTGAGGTAAAAACGAAGCTACCATAGTCGGTTTTCCTATCTAAAAATGCAGGGCCTTAAAAGTTAAGACTTAATAATTAAGCCTACTGCGAATTGGGGCTCAATGCCGTATTTCTTTTGCAAACTTTGCGCTTCTACAAACTTTTCCTAGGCGAACCCGCGCTCACACCTCAAACTCATCCAGGGATAGAGGCGGCAAATCTGGAGGAAACACAGTCCGCTCGACAATAGCTTTGTAGCTCTCTTGCTGGGTAACCATGTTGACTGCGATCGCGGTAAACCGAGCCTCGGTACAGCCATGGGGAACCTTTAGCCTGAGAGTGCTTACTAATTCGCCGTCCCCATTGGATTGCAAGTCCATCAACCACCGAGGTTTGTCCAACAGGGCGCGGGTTTGGCGATCGCTAATCCAGAGCTTAACGTAGGTCCGCGATTCCAGCATTGGCAAGCTAACATCAATCGCAATCATCTCTCCCGCAGTCAGTTCAACCGCTGGAATCTTCAACACGGGGGTTGGCGTAACACTCTCTGTATTGTCCCTGGATCCGGCGTTCGCCTCGACGGATTCGGCGGCGGTAACCGATTTAATCGGCGTTGCTTCAACCGGATCCTCATACACCACAATTTCTTCAGCTAAGTGCTGATGTGCATTGACCGTAACTCCCACGGCCAATGCTTGATGAAGCCAAGATTCTCTGGCGTCTAGTTCCGCTTCCACCGTATCGGTAGAGCCCATCCGAACCCCCGCAGCCTCTACCGCAGACCTGAATTCAGCTGCTTCCTGACGCCCTTCCGTGGTGAGCGCATTCAACCGTGACCAGAATCGTTCCTGCAGATTTAAAGCCTGAAAGGCGATATCGATAGGCAGTGCCGCTCTGGAGGAAAGGGTGTCAGCCTCTTCTCCCATAGCCTGGATGGTCGCCGCCGCCAATTCTGCATCTAACGGATCGAAGACAATGTTTTCCGCCTGACGGGCAGTGAGTTCATCCGGATCCGGCTGGAAATCGTCACTTCCCAGAGCAGATTCCTCAATGGCTCCCAGTCGATCGGCCAAGGACTTGTCCAGCAACTGATTAACCTCGCTCAAGCGAACCCCATCAGCTGACTGGGACTGCTTGGCTTCTAGCGGTTGGGACAGGGTGGGAAAGCTAGGCAGGATTAGCGGTCGAGCCGCTGTCGACTCGGGGTTTGGCTGATGCAGCTGGGGGGGAAGCAATTGCTTTGACAAGGGTTGAAAGACATTTTTCGACCCTTTCGCAGAAGGCCGGGGAAAATCATTCGGCCTTGAGGGGAACGCCTCATCGGCCTGGGGAGTTTCATCTAGCGACTGTTCAGTCTCTGGCGACAAGGGGACATAGCCCAAATCACTCTGTGCTTCAGCTTCATTGGCGATCGCCTCCAAGAGTTCATTAATGGGTGCAGTAATGGTGAAAGATTGGGATGCCCAGAGAGCGGCAGAAGCATTAGGCTGAGGAAGAGACAGCGTAATTTCTCCCAGCATCAGTCGGGTTGGCAGGGGAGACGGCAACTCCAGATCGAGACTAAAGTCAGCAGGGAGAACGGTATCCTGTAGAGGATAGGTCTGTTCAAGCAAGACCTCAGAATTGTGAGGATTGCGCAAATGAATCCGAAGTTCGCTCGCTGGCAATCTAGTATCAGAAATGGTAGCGGTTTGGTCGGAAACGATATGGCCAGCAACAGCCAGCGAGCGATCCGGTTGAGTCATGAAAGCACTCTGGCTTAAGTCAAGCTTACAGGATGGGATAGTTGCTGAGGTAAAATCATCGGCTGGCGGCGTTGAAGTGGGCTCTGTAGAGGTGTTTAAGGCTGCATCAGCCAAGGTGTGTTCAATCTCTTTAAACAGGGAGTCTACGATCTGGCGAGATAGCTGATCCGCCAGTTTAAGCACCTCCGTAACGCCCTCCGATGGCGGCGTCTCCTCGCCACCGTTGGGGTTCATCATTGGGGCAATATTGGCCGTCTCAGGGTTGGCTGCCTCAGGGTTGGCTGTCTCAGGGTTGGCTGTCTCAGAAGTTAATGTGGCGCCAACTGCCGCCGACTTGGGTAAGTCGCCTAACCCACTGGCGGGGGGTGGGGGCTGATGACCAGAGTTCTGATTAGAGGCGTCACCGGGGTCCTTCAATGTCAGGAAGGCGTTAGTCGCTGCATCAACCTCTTTGGCGTCCTCCCAACTCGGATGCCATTCGCCAGAAGTCTCATCTTCCTGGGAAAGAACCTGAAGCTGTACGGAATATCGCCAGCCATTTTTCGAGCCAGGTTCATGGATACATTGGAGTTCCCAGGCGCCGGGCTGCAGTCGAGTAAAGGGCATAACGACCATCAACCCATCTTGGTTGGTGTAGCTGGCGCGCTTTAAGATACGCCGCTTAGGCGGCGTCTCATCTAAAAGCATTTGGCTGAGACGAATTTCAATCGGCGTATTGGTGTGGCTAGAGTGAGCCATCACCCGATAGCAACCCTCTAAAATTTCCACTTTGGCCGCTTCCAAGGGCAGCCAGGTGCGATCGCCCTCTTTCTGCAGCAGAAATTCCCAGAATTCCATACCTGCCCCTTTGTCGGAAAATACCAAGCCACCCTAATCGACTATAAGTCAAGCAGTATAGCGGTCATCATCCCAACTGAATCAAGAATCTGCTAAATCCTTATGTTTCTTGAGGAATTAGGAGAGAAAAGTGGGCAAGATGAAGCGGGATTCTAGACACACTGATTTCATCGCCTGATCAGGCATGGCTGCGATAGCGCGTCGATGTTGGATTAGGGTTGGAGATGGGCTCTTCCTTAAGAGTCTTCCTCTCCAGTTTGGAAGATTTCTTCCCCCAGCGACGCGATAACATCATCTTCAGCTTGAGATAGGACTTCTTCAGCTTGAGATAGGACTTCTTCGGCGGGCTCTGTAACATCAACCTCAAAAATCGATGCGATAACATTATCTTCAGGTTGGGATAGGACTTCTTCGGCAGGCTCTGTAACATCAACCTCAGAACCAGATTCCTCACTGTCTTTAGGGGCTTCAACATCGGTTGGCGGTTTAATTAACCAAACTTGCCAAATGCAGGCATTTTCTTGAAACTCGTTGGTTTCATTAAAGTCGGCAGTAGGATTGAGATAAATACCAGCAAAGTCATAGCAGAGAGCCTGGGGTCTAAATTTTCGCCTATTGTCGACAGCTTCAGCTTTATTTTGATCCTGCTCGACGAACTTCACCCACTCTCTGGATTCGTTCTCAGCGCTATATGAAAAGGTAGGGGCTCCATAAACCTCGATCGCTTTACTCACCAAAACGCCAGGTCCAATCCCCTCTGCCGTCCGAAATTTAGGATTCTCAGTAATCAGCATTGTAATCTCATCGCTATCCTCCAAAGGAGTTTCACTAGGGTAAACAATGTAGTATTGCGCCTTGTTATCACCCGGCAGGGTGGCCGCGATCGCATCGAAACCCACCATAAAGGGAGATTGCACTTGAAATTGAGCATCTGTCCCGAGTGCTAACTTGAGTTCTTCAAGCGTCATCCCTAACCTGGCTAGACCGATACTATCGAAAGTTATTAACCAATCGGGCTGAGGGCTGAGGGGCTTTTGTCTCCAAATTCGCGCAAAGTCTGACGTTTCATCCCACAGCTCCGGCAATTCAGCTTCGATACTTTGCTGGAGTTGTAGCAGCGCCGCGTCTTGGCGCGGTAGACCCCGATAAAGCTTAGCTGCATTAACCAGAGAAATGGATTCCGTCTCATCGTCAGGAGAACTGCTATTACGCCAGAGCTTCACAAAATCTGACGTTCCGCTTAGCCAGTGCTTCATACCACCTGTTTCAAGAGCATCCTCAATATGCTGAATGGCACTGTCTTGATGGGGCAGACCTTCGTAATATTTGAAAACATCGACTAAAGAAATACTCATGGGTAAACACTCGCTCGAAATAGCGATATTGCTTGTCTACCACTAGATACAAGATAGATAGAGCGTTCTACCGAAAATAATCTGAGTGATTTCCAACAAATTCTAAAGTTTTTGTAGGCTGGTTGAGGAACAAACTCAACAATTTGCAGCTGTTCTCAGAATCATGTCTAGCAAGCCAATGTAACCTTGAAAGATTAAGGGCGATTCAACCTATCAAAAAAAGCTGCTCAGCCATAAAACGTTAAAAAGGGGCTAAATATTCAAGTTTTTGATAATGGCCAGTATCGCCTCTCGTCGTCTAAAAGTCCTACATTTCCCTCACTACCGATTATCCCAATGATTCCTCGTTTGGTAAAACAAGCTAAACAAATTGGGACTCGTAAAATGCTTAAGCAACTCCGGCAAGATTTTGAAAATATTTAGACAAGGCATCAACGATCGCCCCGAACTTGTCAGTGGGGTTGAGTGAGTAACGAAAATTCTATTCACCTCCAATTCCCTGAGGCATTTCTGGACTACTATCCCATCACCAATTCGGTGGATAAATTCCCTTAGCAATAAACCGATGAATACTTGAAAAGACTCAGCAGGTGATTTGATTTTAAGACGCCCTAAGATTGGTGCGTTACTTCAAGGTGATGCGTTACGGCGCTGCCTAACGCATCCTACAAGAGCTTTTACAGCTTCATCAACAAATGTTGCAATAAGCCCCAATATCGTGAGACATGACATCCAGGCTTTTGGCCATCTATAGATTGTCACCAAATTTTGTCAATAGGCTATTGCCCACATGGCTTAATTTCAGTGCCATTCCACCCTACCTCTCTGCTCATTCAGCCTTTTCTTGCCGAATTGCGGCGATTTTTTGCCGCAGAGTATCTACTTTTTCCCCCACAGCCGCCTGCGGCATTTCGAATTGTTCGCCGGTTTGGAGCCACTTCAGCTGAACCGTTTGATTGTCGGCTTCGGCGTCGCCTAGAATCAAACAGGCGACGGCGCCGCTGCGGTCAGCCCGCTTAAACTGTTTGCCAAAAGCGGCCCTACTCAGGTCCATTTCCACCGAAAAGTTCTGGCGACGCAACGTTTGGGCTAGTTTCAAGGCTTGAGCCTCAGCCCCTTCTCCGCGAGACACCAGGTAAAAGTCCACCTCAGGCGAGGGTAAGTTCTGCAGCTGCTGTAGTAGCAGGGTGAGTCGCTCTAGGCCAAT
Source organism: Pseudanabaenales cyanobacterium (assembly GCA_022360135.1). Taxonomy (GTDB): domain Bacteria; phylum Cyanobacteriota; class Cyanobacteriia; order Phormidesmidales; family Phormidesmidaceae; genus JAKSDM01. Next base: position 7,985 of record JAKSDM010001416.1, read on the forward strand.
GGCCCATCCAATGGCAGGCGTTTCAGGCCCGCCCAATTGAGCCGCCAGACCGTCGTATCGTCCCCCGCCACAAACGGTCGCTTGCGCCCCCAGATCATCAGATTGGATTTCAAAGGCGGTGTGGGTGTAGTAGTCCAATCCTCGAACCAGGCGAGCATTAATCTGGTACTCAATCCCTAAATCAGTCAGGTATTGCTGTACTCGGTCAAAATGTCGTTGGGAGTCTGGGCTAAGGTGGTCCAGAATGCTAGGGGCTGCCTGGACAATTTCTTGGGTGCGCTTGGCTTTACTGTCCAGGATTCGCAAGGGGTTGCGAGATAACCGATCCTGAGAGTCAACGTCTAGATCCGCTTGATAAGGGGTGAGATAATCTACCAGAGCGGCTCGATAACGCTGACGATCTTCGCCATTGCCAACTGAGTTGAGATCCAGTCTGAGAGACTTAAGTCCCAACGCCTGGAGGAAATCCGCCGCGATCGCAATCACCTCCACATCGGCGCGTGCATCAACGCTGCCGATTAACTCCACATCAAGCTGATGAAACTGGCGTTGACGTCCGGCTTGGGGTCGCTCATATCTGAAGGCTGGGCCAATGTGCCAAAGCCGTTGCACCCCTCCTTGGGCAAACAGTTTGTGCTCGATAAAAGCGCGCACAAGACCGGCCGTGATCTCAGGCCGCAAAGTAATGGAGCGATCGCCCCGATCCTTGAAGGTGTACATTTCCTTGCCCACCACATCAGTCGCTTCCCCAATCCCGCGCTCAAACAGATTGGTTTGCTCAAACATGGGAGGACGGATTTCCCGATAGGCGGCCCGGTTCAAGATTTGCTGAGCCGTTGTTTCAACCTGCCGCCAAAGCAAAGACTCCTGAGGCAGAATATCGCGCGTTCCCCGCAAAGCTTGAATAGCGCTCATATTAATCGTCAACAACTCCCAAATTGATCCTAAGGATTGATCGTTTCCCAAGCTTTGAAGCGCTCGCCATAGTAAGCCAAAATCTGCTCCACCTGGGGTTGGCAAACAGCAGCTGTATCTGCCGGATACCGAATCCACAACCCACCTACCTGACTCTGATAATAATCGAATGTAGTAGACAGCTGAGGTAATAAACCTGTTTCAACTCCATCCACTTGTCGTAGATGGGCCGCTACCTCGCGATAGACCGCAAGGGGTAAACCCGGACTGCAGACTTGATATTCTAGCTTCTTACCGGCGCTATTGCCTACAGTAGCTGCTTGATCTTCGTCACTCATATTGCAGGGTTGGGATTGAACATTTAACGATTCTCGCTTGTGTGGAATACATCTTGTCAAGGCAGGGGGTAGGGTGTGAGATGCAGGGTGTAGTCATGAAAATGAAAACTGCTATAAATTAGAAATTAGGACGCAATCTCATCGTCTTGCGGCCTAGGTAGGGCGCAGCAGTTAACCTCCTCAATGCAGACTTTACCCCACTGAAGCGCCCACCGCACCAAGGCGACTCGGTTACCTGTGGACGTCTTGGTCAAAATATTACTGACATGATTATCGACCGTACGCTTACTAATTTCCAGCTTCTCGGAAATCTCCTGGTTGGTTAAGCCTGCAGCAACCAGCTCCAAAATTTGCAGCTCTCGTTCAGAAAGGGTTCCATGAATATTCCTCTGAGAAGACTCACCGCCAGCCATAACCATTTCCACGCACACTGTGTATATATGCTTAGCTTACCTCTAAACCTATACGAGATTCCAACGGATCTGACACGAGGTGAAAAAGTTGGTTATAGTAGTTCTCAATTGCATTGACTACACCCTACACCCTACACCCCGCACCCCGCCTTTACGAGAGGTATTCAACCCGAGTGAGAATTGCTATATATGGGGGGGAGCGGCGTAGGCGGGAAAAGCGACCTAATTGCCCTGCCCTTTTTCCATCTGCCAGAGGACTTGCAGAATTTGGGGCGCATCTTTTGCATTGGGATATTGCTTGAGATAACTTTCTAAGTCCTGGCGAGCCGCCATCAAATGACCGATATGGTAATAGAGTAGGCCGCGATCGCGCAATTCTCGAACATTGTCAGGAAACAGCAACAAAATCCGTTCAATCGTCGCTAATGCTTGCGGGACTTCTTCCCGACTGAGATAAATTACCTTCAGGTTAGTTAATATCCGGACCAGGAAGAGTTTCGACTGAATCGGCTCCAGAAATTCAGGCTGCAGTTGGACAGACGCGCCAAACATCTGTTTCAAGCGTTCCTGACAATCTTCCTCAAATAGAATTTCACCCTGATTGAAGGGATCGACAAACACCGTCATCTCTTCAATCAGAGGGCGAATGAGAAAATGTCCAGGCATACCAACCCCCGCCATTGGAAAGTCCAAGCGCTTGGCGATCTCTAAATACACCAGGGACAGGGTAATCGGTATGCCAATGCGACGGTCGATGACTTCATTCAAAAAGCTATTACGGGGATTGTAGTAGTCCAGTGAATTGCCCGAGAATTTCAGCTCGTCAAACAGATACCGATTTAGGGCTTGAATAATTTTCAGCGGGTAAGGTTCAGCAGGCAGCCGTTCCTTCGCCGCCGCCGCCATTACATCCAGCACATTTAGGTATTCCTGGGGGTCAAGGTCAGGATAGGCTTCTTGGGCGATGTAAAGGGCTGCAGCAGCCAGATCGATGTTCGAATCGGGTTGCTGAATCTCCTGATGAAATCGTTGTCTGGCCAGGGAAAAATCCATATTACTCTGAGTAGTCGTTACCCGCGCCGTACTTCAACGTATCCAGCCAGCGATGGATAAAATACTGCTGGCTGGGAGAAAGTTTTTTGGCCCCTGGCTGGAAGGCTTGTCCTAACGGATAGAGAAGACTATACACGCCTAAGCTGATGTAGTGGCGCATCCAGTCGAGTAAGGTCAAAGCTCCCACCTGGGGGAGTATCTGCGCAATCAAACCGGGATGAATTAGGGAGGTTTTGAGCATAGCTTGGGCCAATGCCGGAAACTGCACCACGTCCTGCAGGAATGGCTTTAACGTGGAGTTGCCTAAGTCAGCCATGACTTTAAAGATGACTGACAGGGTTTGATTGATTTGGTTGGGGGGTAAGGATTGATTCACCCCAGCGCTCATGGCCCGTTGGAATAGCCAAGTGACCGATAGATTGGGCTGATAGGGCTGCAATAAGCCCAAGGCGTTTCGGTTCAGCAAGTTCTGTCTGAGGGCTTCATCAATTCCGTCCGTTAGCCGATGCAAGTGGCGGATCATCGCCCCAAATCCGCCGAAACTTAGTGGCGATTGGCTGCCGCTACTGTCTCCTACCGGTAGCATTCGAGGCCAGCGATAACGCAGCGGACTTGACCGATAGCACGGGAAAAAGCCGAATAGGGCCCGTTTGAATCGAAGTTGGTCGAGGGGCGCTGCCTGATACTCCGGCAGTAAACGCAGATAATCCTCAAACATCCTCTCCAAGCTGGGACGCTCGGGATGGGCGTCTAGATAAGTGAACAGATAGGTTGTGCGGCCATCCCGTGCCGGAAACGCTTCCCAAAAGTATTGACATTGATTTTGCAGGGGGGTGAAGGAGACCAGTAAGTCCCCAGTATTATTCTGTGGAAATCCTTCGGCGCAGCTGCCCACAACCAGGCAAACAGCGTTGGGTTTGCGCCCCTGACGGGCTTGACGGGAAATGGGGGAAAAATGACCCATGGCGTCGAGCAGCAATCGAGTTTTGAACGAATTCCCCGCCTGAACGTTAATCCCGTTGGGATGGACAATGGCTGCTGCAAAGGCGATATGTTCAAAGAGTTGTCCCCCAGCCGCTAGAAATTTCTGCTTTAGGGTTTCCAGCAGGTAGACTGGATCGACGCCGATATTCAATACATCCTCGACCCATAGATCCTCACCCCCCAGAAAGCTAATTCGCGCCGGGTTGTATGCGGTGGCGATCGCCGTCTCCAGCTCGGCCTCAGACAGCAGCCCCAAGGTGACAAAAACCATCAGCTCTCGGCGAGAAATGTTCCATTCCTGATCTCGCCCCCGCAATTCCCCCTTCTCTAGCAGCGCCACCCGCCAACCTCGCTGGGCCAAGGCGGCCCCCAGCAAAATCCCCAGCGTGCCGCCACAAATCACCACATCCCAATCCACCGTCTCCAGTGGGGTAGAGTTCTGCTTCACGACCTCTGGTACAGATAAGGTATCTTCGCGGTAGGCTTGCCAAAGTTGATCGACCCGTCGTAAATTTTCCAGAGCATTCCCCGGCAGCTGCGCCAGCACATCGGAAGTAAGAGACATAGGGATGAGTGGCAAAAGGACTCACCTCAGATCCTAATCCGGAATCGTCCGCCCTGCATCCCCGTTTTATCCAGTGCCAGGGGATTTTAGATTTTAGATTTTAGATTTTAGATTTTAGATTTTGGATTTTACTTCCCTTCCCTCAAAGCATCCACATATTGCTTGGCTTCACGGAGGCCCCAATGGGTATGATCACGCACCAACTTCACCGCAGACGCCTTATGATCGGCCGCCAATAATCGTCGCACCTCTTGCCGCAATGACGGTGTTAGTTCAGCTGTAATTCGAGGGGCGGGCGTTGGCGGAGATTCATGCCGTTCCAACGCCTCAACATAGTCTTTGGCTTCCTTCAGGCCCCAATGTTTGACTTCTCGAACCCGCTTAATGGCGAAAATTTTTTGACCTGAATCAAGGAGTTGGACAATCTCTGCCTCTAGCAATGGGGGTAGCGCAGACAACGTCGCCGTATCCTGGGACGCCTTATCGACAGCATCGGCGCTGACATATTGTTCCCTCCCAGACGGTAGACCATCGGGCGGGGTTGAGCGAGGCGCATTACTCGCCTTTGTCCCTTGCTTGGACTGCAGTAACAGCCAAATTAAGAGTGGAAGGAGTGCGATCGCAATGATAATCCCTAGGGCGCTCATACTCTTGATCCTCGTTGTGGAGCTGTCTCGTTTATCCTAAAGGTTGTTACTGCCTCCGCGATCGCAGAAGTCCACCTAATGTTTTGTTTTGCTTGGGTCTTTGTGAAAAACCGATTTTGCCCAATTGTTTATGTGCAATCTGCTATGCGACGATTGACGAAATTATTCAGTTCTCGTACATACGGCTGCTCATTTTGGTCTGCGCCAGCAAAAAGGCGCATGAATTGTAGATTGCTGTAATTGTTTTGAAATTTATCCAGCATGCAAACACAAACTTGCATAGCATTTTTGACTTCGCCATCGTCTTGGAAATTCGGCGGGTCATTCAGCAAACAACCCGTCAGAAAGACAGAACGACTATTCACTGGATAAGCATTCCTATGGGCTAAACTTAACGTTGGAAATAAAACCAAAGCTAAGCAAAGTAGCAAGCCTACTATAAGTTGGATTGGTTTTGTCTTAATGATAGACTTCATAACGATATTCGAAACCTTGTAGCTAATACATCGATATATCACTATCCCCCTATTAATTCCCAATATTCCAAAGCAATATCAACAAGCCGTTTATCCTACCGCACCCTCATGTCAAGCAATGTTCAGCACACATGAGAATACTCAATAGTACATTGAGCAGCAGTAGGTTGGGTTGAGTATGCGAAACCCAACATCAACCACTAGCAATCACACCAATCCCATAGTTTAGATTGACGTCAGAAAACCCAGCATCCAACGTTAGTATCCAACTCTAATTGCCTATCCTAACCACAAACTTGATAGGCAACAAATATGCAATATCGCCGCGCCGCCACACCTGGGGCTGCCTACTTCTTTACCGTGGTTGCCTACAACCGCCAGCAACTTTTCAAAACGCCCGACACTGTGCAACTACTCCGTAAAGCCTTTCACACCGTCAAACAACGTCATGCCTTTACTATCGACGCCATCGTCATCTTACCCAACCATCTCCATTGTCTATGGACGTTACCTCCTGATGACGCCGACTTTTCCACCCGCTGGCGACTGATCAAATCCTTCTTTAGCCGTCATTGTCCTGAACATCATAAACATCAACGGTCTCTGTCCCGCTTAAACAAAAGCGAGCAAGCTATTTGGCAACGCCGTTTTTGGGAGCATCAAATTCGAGACAAACAAGACTTTGAGCGACATGTTGACTATATCCATTACAACCCAGTCAGTCATCAGCTAGTGAAAGCCCCGCGTGATTGGCCCTATTCAAGTTTTCACCGTTATGTTGCGCAAGGCTTCTATCCTGAAGATTGGGGCTCCAGTGGAGAGATAGATTTACCAGACCAAGTTGGGGAGGAGTGAAATTATGTGGGGGATGTTGGGTTTCGCACACTCAACCCAACCTACCGCTAATGCCTTCCAGTCAATATCTTTAGAGGAGTAATCAGAATGGCGGAAGATACCAAAAGGAATCCTAAACCGCCAAAAATAACGCCAAACAAGTAACCAAGCCAACGATCGTCCTGCTTCAACTTCAAGTTTACCTGATGTGTATTTTCGACAAAGCTGCGAATTTGTCCCACTTTTTGTTGTTTGCCCGATCTGCCTGAACTGTAGACCTTGTTGAAAGGAAAGGAACCTTCTGCTGTCAGTAACACAACTCGATAAGTTGTATCGTTCTCACTATCCCTTGATTCCTGGATTTTTGCGCCTTGTAAGGACTTGATGGAGATGGTTGTGGTATCTGAACTGAATACCCCGTGGGAAACCAGTTGACATTGACCTTGATTAGTCGGAGGTTCAAGACGCTTACACTCCAGCTCAGTTAGCTTAGCAAAAAACAGGAAACATATTGCACCTCCTCCCAGCAGGAGGAGTCCCCCGAAAAACTGGCCAATGCAACCACTAGACTGAGATTTTTGGAGCATGGTCGGAGTCTCTATTTAACGTGCGGGAATAACCTTTTCTGTGAATTCTGGAGAGTCTATAGCAATTCTCACTTGGGTTGAACACATCTCGTGAAGGCGGGGGGGTGGGGTGTAGGGTGTTGGGTGTAGTCAATGCAATTGAGAACCGCTATATATCCTGAGGTTGAGACTTTCAATGCGAAGGAGAATCGCTATATATGCAATTAGCGCTAACTTAGCTGTCTCAGACCATTACAAGTTTATAGGCTTGATTGCACAGCGATCGCACAAGTCTACTCATCAGCCAGCCGCACCCCATCGCTAAACCGCTGCGCCACTTTACTAAACCGCTGTGCCCCATTGCTAAACTGCTGTGCCACTTTAGCGATCGCAGGCCGATGTTTAGCGATCGTAAGTTGACAGGAAATTCTAGCTAAATTGAAAATGGGTTGATAATCCCAAGTCTATTTTCGATGAGCTGACCATGCTGCATATCCTCGGAGTAAAGGATGCCGCAGTTCTTCTCGGTTGAACTTATAATCTTCAGGTAGTTTGAACGAATGCTGCTGAAGCTGTTCTAGGAAATGCTGTTTTCTTGGTTCTATGGTTTGCTTTAAGCTATCTTGAAATTCCACAGATTCTTCGACAGACTCTTCGACAAGAATTAGGGTAAGTTTCTTGCCTTCTAAAGCAGCATCAAGTTTTTCATCTAGCACTAAGCTGCCATCATGATAGGTTGCCTGTAAGAGTCTATTCATCGATCAGTCCTCCAAATTGTGGTCACTGGTCATTGGTCAGAGGATTTTAGATTTTAGATTTTGGATTTTGGATTTGGTTTCTTCCCCTTCCCCTTTCCCCTATTCTCTCCATCCCCAACAGATTTTGGATTTTAGATTTTAGATTTTGGATGGCTCTTTCGGCTAAACTATGCAGAGTTAAGATCAAGATGCCAGCA
>JAKSDM010001532.1 GCA_022360135.1 Pseudanabaenales cyanobacterium
AGTTTGTTGGTTTTCATACACCTGTTTTTCATACACCTCTATAGAACCGCCGCCAAGTTCATTCAAATCCCTTACTGTCTTAAGGCGCCGTCGGCTAAATCACGCCTTGACAATCTATTTACAATCGACAAATGGAATACGCCTTCTAAGCGCATGGCGCATCTCGTGATTGCCAGGAATTGGGTTCTGATATTTAGCTAGAGAATGACTTTAACCATACGATGAACCCATCGAAGGCGTCTTCAGCTTTAGAACTTGCCTTTTCAGCCACCTCTTTTGCTTGCACAAAAACTTGCTTTGCGTTGACTTCAACCAGTTGTAAAGCCTTCTCCGTCTGAATTTTGATGGTGTCTACAGTCTGAAGGTCAAGTTTTTCTGGCAAAGGCTCTTGGGACTCCAAGACGACTAATACGTTTACGTTCTCCTCAGCCTCAGCTGGCGGCTGACAATTTGTCTCGCCTGCAAGCTCAGAGGCAGCGCTCTTATCAGCCAGACTTTTGCTGGGACAAGCTGTCAAGCCAGCTTCGGCTGCGATCGGGGTGGCGATCGCAGTGGGCGTGGAGAGCCCAAATAATCCCAGCCAGAGAGCAGCCAGGGTAAGAAATCCTGTGAAACTAACCCACACCGTTCGCCCTAATCTTTGAATCAGCGTATTGCGTTGCATAAACCTATCCATAACTCACCGCTCAGTTCATTTGAATCACCTCTCCACTTAGCAGTTCCAACGGCGAATCACAGACCAGGCGGAAGGTTTAAATCTTCATCAAAACGTTAAGTTTTGATGAAGGTGGGAAGACAGCAAACCCCTACCCCCCCCCCATCGACCTGGAGAGTTGCGGAAGAGTCAGATCAGTTGATTGATCCGCATCCGATCAGTCAACTTACCCGTATATCTATATAGATAGGATGATGGATCCATAAGGTGACAGGTTAAAGTTGAAGATAGGTTTGCGCTTGCCCAAGCCGATGGAACAATCGGCAAAGCTCCAAGCAGAGCCTGGCGAGCACGGCGATTGGCAACTCATGATTAGGCTGATGACAATGGGGCTAGACCAGCCGCCGACTAATCCATCCTCCTCAATGCATCCCAGTGATGCTGAGCTCATACAAGCGCTGAAGGGAGGGCGACTCAATGCGTTAGGAGAACTCTACGATCGCTACGCCAGACTGGTCTACAGTCTAGCCCTGCGAATATTAGCCAACCCCAACGACGCCGAGGATTTAACCCAGGAAGTCTTTATCACTCTGGGGAATGCCTATAACCCAAGCCGAGGATCCCTTAGCAGCTTTTTGGCGACCCTAACGCGATCGCGGGCTATCGACCGGCTGCGAACCCGCAACAATCGGCATAAGATTCTGGCTCACTGGCAAAAAACTATAGCGCCAGAAGTGTTTGCCTCTACTCCATTTGAGCAGGCTTCGATGGCGGAGCGTCGGGAAAAAGTACAGCAGGCCTTGGCGGATCTGCCAGAAAAATATCGGCAGGTGCTGGAGTTGAGCTATTACGAAGGGCGCAGCCATTCAGAAATCGCCAAGTGTTTGGGGACGCCCCTTGGCACCGTCAAGACTTGGGCTCGCAAGGGGCTACTGCAACTCAGACAGAATCTGCAGGATTTTATCAAAGAGTTACCTAATGACTGAACCTCTAACCCCCAAACAGATATCTGAACTAGCGGCTGGCTACGTTCTGGGTGACTTGACGCCAGAAGAGGCGGAAATCTTTCAACAACAGCAGCTGAACCACCCAAGGCTAACCACAGAGGTGACTCAGCTGCAGGAAACTCTGGGACTGATGGCCTATGGCGCAGCTGAAACCCCACCGCCATTAAACCTGCGATCCAGCATCCTGGCGACAGCGGCGGCTAACTTCAATTCATCGCCGGAGGCCCGATCTCCGATCCAATCTAGTCGATTCCGAAAATTCTGGTTGTCTAAACCCTGGATGGCAGGAAGCGCAGTCGCACTGTTAGTGATCGCGCTAGGACTGGACAATAACCGACTCCGACAACAGAGCCAAATCCTGCAGTCCCAATTGACGCAGCAGGAAATCGCGATCACCGGACTTCAGCAGAGGCTTGCCAACGATGCGGCGTCTGTTGCTGAGGGCGTCACCATTACTTCTTCCAAGACATTTCTCGCCAGTAACTGGCAAGGAATTGAGCAACTAGCCCAGGACCATATCCGTTCGCTGAGTCGGCCCCAAGGCCCTGTAGAGGTGGCCTCCAGTCATCCTGCAGAGATTGTCGAGCGGCTCCAAAAGGATTCTTCTGAAACCCTTTCCCTGGCTTTGTTAACCCAAGAAAATTCCACTCTCCTGGGCGGCAGTCCTTGCCAATTTGGCCAGACTAAGGGCCTCCGCCTAACGTATCAGATAAACCCAGCTCAAACCATTTCTCTCTATCAACTTGAACGCATCGAGAATGCCTCGTTCCCACAACTGGACGCCACACAACTCTACATGACCCAATCGAATGGCCCTGGCATGATCTTCTGGGCTGATGAATCTTTCCTATACGCCATCGTCGCTGAGCTGCCCGCCGAGCAACTTAAACAATTAGCTGAACAGGTTGTGCTGAGTGGTTAGCGCCATATCAGTAGGAATTTCATGACTGATTTAGGACTACTATCGATCTAAAATCCGCCTCTTTAAACGACTTCCACTATAGGCATAGACCTGTTAGCCTATGGTGGAAATTCATTTTTTGCCGCCTTAGGTCACAGGAGCTTAACAGAATATGAGTACAGATCAAAATGTACTTCTTTGGGTGCAAGATCGAGAAGACGTTCTCAACCATGATGAGGGAGTAGAATGGCGCAATGGGCAGCGTCCTGATTACTCCCGCACAAATGGATTTATGGAAAAAGGACGGAAATTTAATCATGCAGAAGGATCTTTGAATGCGATCGCTCATAACTTGGTGAGAACATTCGAAATGGAAGCATCCTTCAAAACCAATCCTCAACAATGGCTTTCGGTGGTCGTGGATAAATTTTGCATGAGCACTAATGGAGGAAAAGAATACACTGCCCAAGATATTGTAGAACAGGGGACTTACAATCTATTTCTCGAAGACTCAGACCAATACCGCGCCTCTGAGGAGAGCTTTGAATCGTCTTTCCATCTTTTCCATACGGCTTTTCCCGAGGGCTTTCATTGGGAGTTAATGGAAGTTGTCGCCGGGCCGCCTAACGTTGTCTTTAAGTGGAGACACTGGGGTATCTTTAGTGGAGCCTACAAAAACCATCAACCGACGGGAGAAACCATTGAAGTTGTGGGCCTTAGCATTGCTAGAGTGACAGAAGATTTGAAGCTTGAGTCTGTAGAACATTTCTTCGATACCAATAACTTTTTAACCCGGCTAACTAGTGGAGCCTGCCCGGTTAACCACTAATCACGTTTCTTGCTCTCTATCCAATCGACGGGCCTTGTAACGTTTCTAAGGCTTCTGCTGCAAGGCGGCGGCTAGATTCTCCACCACAAATTGCTAATGGACTTGCTTCATGGTGGAGGAACGTATGTCCAATGCTTTCAATTTCATAATGGAGAGGCGCAATGTTTGATAAGTCTCCTTCTCAACCTCAATCAATCAGCGGTGCACAAATTGCAGGTTCCCAGGTTCAGCAAGGACAGGCGAGACAAATTCTAACCCAAAACCAAATAGGTAATTTGTCCGCCAACCAGCAGGGGATTACAGAAGCAGAAGTTGTCAAACTCTTGGAAAGCCTGGAAGAAACGGTAAAAGCGGCTAAGTTATCAGACAGTATTGCAGAAGAAGCCTTAGATTACCTTAAACCTGCCAAGCGAGAAGCTGGAAAAGAGAATGCCGACAAGAACTTTATCGCGCAGAACCTGAAACGGCAAACTTTCTGGAAAGCAATTGAAACCCAGCCAGAAATGCAAACTCTTTTGCATCCAGATAGTGAGAGAAAGCCAGGAATTCTGCTGATTTCCTTGTTCTTGAAAATCGCAGCAGAAGTCTACAAGGGATACCCCTTTAGCAGTAAGGTAGAATTGCTTAAAGCTTATATCGATCAACGATTAAAGCTAGAGGTTAAAGCTTGGGAGCGAGGAAATCCTAAGAATCGGAAGTGGGCTTATCAAACAATTGCAAAGGAGCCAGATTGGAGAAAAACCTGGCACTACCTTTCATGGTTAAGTCAGAAACTAGAGCAAACTCATCAAGCTGAGTTTTTAGCAGTGGTATGGCATGTATTCAACATTTCTCCCTACGTATTGTCCTCTGCTTTATTGCTAAAGTTACTCCCTGGGACTATGCTAAGTTTCTCAACTACTGTGTCGAACGTCGTCTTTTGCGACGCATTGGCGGTAGCTATCGGTTTCTGCATCGGGAGTTGTTAGACTATTTTGCTCATGAAACAGGAGGCGTCTAATGAATCAGAAATTGGTTAAGTCTTTGGCGCAAATCATCCTTTCTCTTTCTGATGAAGAGCGACAACTGTTGGAAAATACAATCCAGGAAGCTTTGATTTCGCAACAGGTTGTAGATTTAGACCATCGTCTGAAAAGTTTTGAAGAAAAATATCAGATGCTATCAGAACATTTTTACCAACGTTTCCAAGCTGGTGAACTGGGAGATTCGATAGATTTCTTTGAGTGGAATACGTACTACGAAATGTGGAATTCTGCTCAAGTTAAAGTCTCCTAGGCTAGATGAGTTTATATCAGTATATTGCCACCGTTAAAACAAAACTAAATAGTAGCCGAATTGTTGAATTAGTAGAGATTGTTGATGAGCGAGTTTTGTTGATTAGAGGCTATTTTCGCGCCCGATTAGTCCTGACTAACGGAGACTTTCTTGAAATTGCTGAATCTTTTACTATCCAGGACGATCAACACATAACGCTGGACTATCGCTATCAATGGATGAATACTTCCAAACAGGCTCTCAAAAAACGTTGGGATAGCGTTAAGCACTTCCCAAGCTTGCCTAATTTTCCCCATCATGTCCACATCGGTTCAGAATCCAATGTTGAACCTGGGCAGTCCCGGAGCATCATAGAACTTATTGACTTCATGGAAGCTGAATTGAGCTAAACCAACCCCGATAATGTCACTCACTGGGCTACCCCAGCCAGTTTATTCGGTCATGCAAACGACTATAGAAGCAATTATACAGGCTGGTCAAACCGTCCCAGTTAAAGGCAGACAACTGAGATGAAAGTTCCGAGGAGCACCCTTAGTGACACCCGCAAAAATCAACCATGATAATCCTGCTTACGGAGGGATCACTACGATCAAACCAACGAAGGACCGATGGCGCCACCAGCGAATGGGGGGTGACGTTATCGCCCTTAACGAACCCGAGCGCCGCGATAGCGCAGTTGACTCGTCAGGGCGCGTCGCTGGGCAAATTTGGGCATGTCGTCTTGGTGTCCCATAATAATCACAGCATCTCCTTGCCTCAATGGCTCATGATTATTGGGATGGATTAAAACGCTACCATCTGCATGCCGCAGCGCCACGATAATAAAGGTGCCTTTACCGCGCACCTCAACATTGCCAATTGTTCGTCCAATTAAAGGAGAGTTCGGCAGCACCTCCAGCTCATTAACCTGAATATCAATTTCGGCCAGCAATTCATTCAGA
>JAKSDM010000774.1 GCA_022360135.1 Pseudanabaenales cyanobacterium
GAGGGCTTCTGTGGCGCCTGGAAGACCTAATTTCACCCAGCTGGGCTGGTGGTTGGGAATCCAGGCGCCGAGATAAATGCGGGCGACGGCGGTGAGTAGGAGGGCGGCGGAGAGGATGGGTTGATCGCGACCCACGCGTTTACGGAGGGGCTTGGGGGCGTTTTGGCCGATGAAGGGGAGGAGAATGAACTCGGTGATGCCGGGATAACCATTGTCTAAGGATTGGCGTTGGCGCGATCGCAATAAATCCAAATGCTTCGCCTGCTGTTCTACGGTCTCAATATGGCCTGACAGCATTGTACTGGTGGTGTTCAGTCCAGCTTGATGGGCCAAGCCCACAATCTCTAACCAAGTAGCGGCGTTAATTTTTTCTGGACAGAGGATATGTCGCACCGAGTCATCTAACACTTCCGCCGCAGTGCCGGGTAGGGAGCCGACTCCGCCATCGCGGAGGGAGGCGATCACCTGGCGGTAAGTCAATCCATCTTCGCGAGCAATAAATTGCACCTCTTGGGGGGAGAAGGCATGGAGATGGAGAGGAGGAAATACATTTTTAATGGTCTTAACCAGCTTTAGATAGTAGGCGAGGGAGCTGCCATTGACCTTCGCTTTGGGATTCAGACCTCCCTGCATACAAATTTCAGTCGCGCCTTGATGCACCGCATCGGCTGCTTTTTCGACCATCAGACTCCAGTCTAGCCAGTAGGCGCCATCCTGATCTTGATCTCGCCGAAACGCACAGAAGCTGCAATGCTGTTCACAGATATTGGTGTAGTTAATGTTGCGATTGATGACATAAGTTACGGTATCTCCGACTTGTTTCCGCCGCAGCTGATCAGCTGTGGCTTGAATTGCCGCGATCGCCTCTGGCTCAGTCTGTTTCAACAGCATAACGGCTTGTTCAACAGTGAGATCATATCCGGCTAAAGCCCGGTTGAGGATAGTGTCTACAGCTTGAGTCATCGTCATGAGAGAATGGGAATTTGTCTATCTTTTTATTTATCTATATTTTTTAATTATTTTAATTATTATTTGTTTGTTATTTATTGTGACGGACAATTCATCGTCGCTAGCGCAGCATTTGGGTCGTGGAGGTTATAGTAATACCCTGCATGTATAGGGCTGAATTGGGATAAAGTCTGCTTACTCAAAGGTGCATTGTAATCGGTGTTAATAGTTTTCAGTTAGCGTCATTTGACGCTATATAAAATAAATCAACGTGAACAACGAAATAAATCAACGTGAACAATGGCAAGCCTGCGGTCAAATTCATGGATGACTCTCTACGCAACTCAGGTGATAGCTGGCATACGATGGAGCCTGAAAGGGCTTTAAGACTGCTTCAAAGTAATCGGGTGA
>JAKSDM010000630.1 GCA_022360135.1 Pseudanabaenales cyanobacterium
CTCGTATCAGCGCCAGAACGGTGCGAGAAAAATTAGTTTCAGACCTCGGTTACGACGAGTCTGAATTACCCTCTCGGCAGACCATCGGGGAAATACTCAATCGTCTGGGATATCGGTTAAAAAAAACCTCAAAACCAAACCCTTGAAAAAGATTCCTGAAACTGACACCATTTTCGAGCATGTATTTCAGCAAAATCAAGTCTCAGATGACAATCCCAATTCCTTACGAATCTCCATAGACAGCAAAGCGAAAGTGAAGATCGGCAACCTTTCGAGAGGGGGTAAGGGACGCACCCTAAAAGCGAAAGAGATCGATGACCATGATCATAAATGGCAGACGACCTTAGCGCCTTTTGGCATTCTCAATACCCAAAGTGATCAACTCTCGATTTACCTGGGACAATCGACTGAGACCAGTGATTTTATTGTCGATTGTTTAGTGACTTGGTGGACTGAAACTGAAACTGATTATCCTCAACTTGAGGAATTGGTCATTGACCTCTAAGGGGGACCTTCTAACCGCAGTGACCGGACCCAATTTATCAAACGTATGGTGGAGTTCTCCAAATCAACCGGGTTAAGGATTCGGTTGATTTACTACCCCCCATATCCTAGCAAGTACAATCCCATAGGACGGTGTTGGGGGGTTCTAGAAAACTATTGGAACGGAGCGATTTTGGACTCGGTTGAGACGGTTGTACAATGGGTTTCCAATATGACTTGGAAGGGAATTAAACCAATTGTGCATCGGGTTGAGACAGTTTATGAAAAAGCGATCAAAGTTTCACCCAAAGAATTAGAACCATACACCCCCTGCTGGAAACGTTCTGAATCCTTGCCCAAATGGGATATCACGATTGTCTCAGGTTGATTAGTATTTTGTTTTTCCGCAAGTCCCTAACCTCTGCAGGAAAAATAGAATCAAACAATAGTTATGTGTTTCAATAACTGGTTGGGACAGCTGATGGTTGAGTATCATTAAGTGTCCTAGCCTTAGCTGCCAGTAAATAAGCCAAAAGCACGCAATATAATCCGAGGACTTTGCTGGCAATCGCAATAGGTAAGTACCTGTGCATTGAAAATTTCAATGAGACCAAGTGTCATTCCGAGCTTAGCGAGGAATCTCAATCTCCCGCCAAAGTCTGAGATGTCTCGATTCCGCTTCGCTCCACTCGACATGACATTCTGTGGTTACTGCGGATCGACTTTGTAATTAATTTTGCCTACCTACTTAACAACTCTGCTGGAGCAGACTGTTGGGAACTTGATTGTGTTGCAAATGCTACTTGCAGCCGCTCAGCAGGACTGTTATGCTGCCTCAACTAATCTGTGAGGGCACAGCGGTAATTGATACTATTCAGCCGATATTCTCCATGCTGTTCATGCTATTGCAACTGGAGCAGGCTCAATTCCCAACTTCCTACTCCCTATACTTCTTCAGACAAAATCTTCAGGCGAATTGTACGGGAAAGGGGACTGTCTGGCTCACCCAGTTGTACTTCTAAGGTTTCGTTGGTCAGGGGTTCGAGGTGGGCCAGGAGCGATCGCAGATTGGGAGTGCTGGCGCCGCTGTCGAGGTAAACTCGTTCAGCTAAGCTGTTAACCCGCTTCCAGGCCGTATAAAGTTTAGCGATGGTTTGTTCCACCTGCGCTGCTTGATTCACCAGATCGGCGGCGGCGTTGAGGCAGCCGACCCGCAGCGCTTCCGCCAGGGCGGATTCTAAATCAATGGAATCCTGATTCAGCACCTGGACTTGATTGGCGGCGTCCAGGTATTTAGCTAAATAACGAGCCTCAGCAGTGGCCTGTTTGAGGGTGTCTACATCGGGACTGAGGGCGACTTCAGTGCGTAGGATTGCTTGGTGAGACTCCGGCAACTTTTCCATTTCCCGCACCAGTGGGGCCAGGTAGCGTGTCGGAATGGTGTTGTCCGCCGCCTTCTCCTTAACTTCGGTGGGCAACAAGTCTGAGGTCATCGCTGTCCACTCATCAGATAGTTGGCGGACCTCCCGTCGGGTAATGTTTTCCCCTCGATGGGCCGCCTCACTGACCAGTTGCTGCACTTCGGCGGATGCCTGGGCGGTTTCGACAAAGGCTCGCTTACTGAACTGATTAACATCTTGGGATTCGAGCAAACCGTTCTCTAATAAGGTATCGGCGCTGTCGGCCAGTTCAATTAGGGCGTAAGCCTGACTTTTACTGATTTCTTGATCTTTCAGCCAGTTGAGGAACCCGGTTCCCTGGCTCTCACCGCCCTTTTTCTCCCGATCGCGCACCGCCCGCAAAATTCGCCCCCGCCAGATATCCGTCTGCAAGTCAAAGCGATCGCAGACCTGCCACGCCGCCTCCACCTGCTGCTGAAACTCCGTCTCCGAAATTCGCTCATCTTCCGGATCCGGCAGCTGAAAATTCAAGTCAACCGTCTGGGCTGACTGATTGGCGGTGAGATCAGCAGTGAACTTAGTGGGAGAAGTCATGCAGTGGGAGTGGGTCGGACAGTCGGATTATTATGACATGGCGAGGGGTGGGAATCCGCTACCCCCCCATCCCGCCTAAAACCCAACGCAGCAGCCACAGGGAAAGGGTGGCGACCCCAATAATGGCGGCGAATAGTCCCGCAATCAGTAGGATGACAAATCGTTTATCTGCTTGGCGGCTAGGCTGTGGGTTTTGCATATGGGCTTCTAACAAAGCGACGTTCTTGGCGTTCGCTTTCCAGGCGGCGTCAAATAGATCGCCCACCACGGGCGCAGTTCCCAACAGCACCTCTAGCAAAATGTTGAAAACCATTCGGGTTAAGCTAGCCGCAGGCGCTCCCAGCCGCGCCCCCTCAATCACGATGTAGGCTGACAGCAAGCCAGCAAAGAGATCGCCGCCGCCAGGAAGCAACCCCAAGATGGGATCAAGCCCAATCCGGCCCAATCCGGGAATCGGAATGGCATTGTCAAGCAGGTGGCTGAGCGCTCTCAAGCGCTGTAGTGTAGCCGCCTGTGCGGCGAGCATTTTAGAGTTAGGGGGAGGCTGAGACATGGTAAGATTTTACGATTTTGGATTTTATAAATGGAAACCAGCTTTGATCAGGTCTTGCAAACGCTCAAAGGGGGTTTGGTTGTTTCCTGTCAAGCGCCTGTCGATTCTCCGCTGTCTGATCCAATGGTGATTGCAGCCATGGCCCAAGCAGCTATTAATCAGGGGGCAGTGGGTGTTCGAATTGATACTCCTGCCCATGTTCGGGCAGTGCGTAAGCGGGTGAGGGCGCCCATTATTGGGTTGTGGAAGCAGCAGATTTCAGGCTATCAGGTGTACATAACTCCCCAGTTTGAGCAGGCTTTGGCGATCGCTGAAGCGGGGGCTGACATGATCGCGATTGACGCCACCTTGCGCGATCGCCCGGGCGGTGAAACGGTCGCTGGGTTAATCCAACAGATTCATCAACACCTCAACAAGCCTGTGATGGCCGATGTCGATACCCTGGAGGCGGCGATCGCGGCAGCTGAAGCCGGCGCCGATTTGGTGGGAACCACCCTCTACGGGTATACCGCTCAGACCCAACAGAACACTCCACCAGCCTATGATTTGTTGGTTGAGATAGTGAAAAAGTTGAGCATTCCCGCCGTCTGTGAAGGCGGTGTCGCCTCACCCCAAATGGCCCGTAAAGCCTTAGATATCGGAGCTTATACTGTGGTCGTCGGTACCGCTATTACTGGAATTGACACCCAAGTTAAGGCTTATCGGGCGGCATTGTCAGCTGACAAACAATGACTCGCAGCTTGGTAATGGAGTGGATGAGTGGATGAGTGGATGATTAACATTCCGTCACCCGCTCCCCCTCTCCCCCATCACCCATCCACTCGCTTCAAAATCACCATCTCAGGGCCGACAACAGGACTGCGAGCCACCAGGACGTCATCTGGGTCGAGGAGATGTAGACGGCTAAATTCTAACTCCTGAGACCGGCGCCACAGTTCGTTCGCCATTTGGTCCTGGCGCGATCGCTCCAGTTCATACCAAGCTTCTCCCGCCCTTACAATCAGCAGACTGCTACGAAAGTTGGCTTCCACTGACTGGATCAGGCCATCGGCATAGGCGTCAGTTACTTCGGCCACTTGGTCTTGAATGGCGGCGATTAAACGCTGCTCTGGATTGAGGGTCAAATCCGCCGCCTCTTCAGTCAGGTCTTCAGACGGAATCAGCTGAGCATCAGAGTCGGGGGCGACAACTTGAGGCGCTGAGCCTGGGGATATCAAAGCCATCCCGATCACAATCAGGAAAGCTGAAGCGCTGAGGATAATTCCGGCTAGGATCGGGTCAGATAGCTTCCCCGAAATCGAGGATGGCAGACGCGATCGCACCTGCGCTAAGGTCAGTCTGGCAATTTCCTGAAGTTTCTCTAGCGCTGGTTTGAGTTTTGATATTAGGTTCATGGATAAAACGGTTGAGAGAATCGCCCCCTTCCTCGGACAGTCGTTGAGCGTGGACCCAAGTGCTTTCCTGTCCCTAAAAAGAGACACTATAGCCAGTATTCGCTGCGGCTATTTAGGCCAACTGGCCTGAATGTCTGACAATACCGCATCTAAGTCAGCCCCGCCGACATAATCAGTGACGCCTGTCCAGAAAGTACCGGTTCCGACAGTCCCCGGCATCATATCTGAGCCGTCAAAGCGCACTGTCTCTGCGTCAAGGATGGTTTCAGCTTGACGCTTAGCAACCTCATCTATATACGCATCAAGGTTGACTTGGTTATGGGGAGAGAGATAGCCTCCTAGACTAGCCCAAATTTCATGGGGCTTAGGTGTAGCCAGATACTCCATCAATGCCTGGGCTTCTGAAGTATTATTAAGCACAGCGAAAATGTCTCCCGATACGAGTATAGGTAAGCCAAATTCTGCTTGAATTCCAGGCAGCGGGAAAAAGTCTACATCTTCACCTACGACGATATCCCCAGGGAAAAAGGACGTGATAATGCTTGATTGGACATGCAAGTAGCAGCCAGGCGGGTCATCAAATAGGAGGAGTGGAGAATCTCCAAAGGGAGTGCTGATGACACCCACCGTACCCCCTACGACATAATTCGGGTTAAGCACAATTTCACCAAATTTTTCGAAAGCAGCCTTAACACTAGGGTGATCAAAAGGAATTTCATTGGTAATCCACTGGTCATACCCGCTTGATCCAGCAATGCGGAGCATTATATTTTCAACCCAATCTGTACCGACCCAGCCTGTGGCGTCGCCACTCTCCATACCTAAACACCATGGAACCCCGCCATCAGCAACTATCTGCGCCGTTAAAGCCAGCAACTCGTCCCAAGTCTTCGGGATTTCATACCCCCTAGACTCAAATGCAGCCGGACTATACCAGACCATACTTTTGAGGAGCGCCCGATACCAAATACCGTAGAGCGTCCCGTCAATAGTGGCCATATCTATCCAATCCTGAGAATAGGCTTCTGAGAACTTTTCTATATCCATAAATGTTTCAAGCGGGACTAGCTGTCCCTCTCTAGCTAAATCAGTGAGTAAGCCAGGTTGGGCAAACATAGCGATATCTGGAGGATTACCAGCGTCTACTCGGATTGGCAAAAGTGTGGCGAAAGCGTCTGTCCCCTCATAAATCACATCTATACCTGTTTCTTGCTCGAAGGGGGCAAGCGCTTTTTCAAGTTTCTTCTGTTGCTCGCCAATGATTATACCCATTACGGTAACAGTGCTCCCTGCGCCTGCGCCACCCTCAGCAGTCGCCGAGAAATCTTCTTCGCTAGCCCTACAGGCGACTAAGGATATTGACAAACCCA
>JAKSDM010000897.1 GCA_022360135.1 Pseudanabaenales cyanobacterium
AAGCGGGAGGAAGGTCCAATCAATCGAGAGGCGCTGATTTGTGAAATTAATTAAGTTTTTTGTGATTGCTGGTGTGTTAGCAATTGCGGGTGTAGCAGTTTTCGTAGGGCAACTCATTATACAACCCGTTATCAACAATCCTCCCCAGTCCCTAGTCCGTAACGTCATCAGTTTTGCGTGTCCTGGAGCAGTTTATGCCTTTAAGACAAATGAAAATGTCGTAGCACTGACTATTGATGATGGACCAGACCAGCGATACGGGGGAGAAAATTCCACCGAAAAGATCCTAGACACCCTTAAGGATAAGCATGCCAAGGCAACATTTTTCATCATCACAGAAAAGTTGAAAGAGCGTGAGCGCAATGGTTCGCCTGATTCTACAACCGTCAGAATTGTGGAGGAAGGGCACGAACTCGGCAATCATTTGACCCGGAATGAGGCTAGCATTTTGCTTGGTAACAGGTTCAGCGGGAATCTTAGGACTGCGGGAATGGATTTGCATAAATACCTCAATAATGAGGACCTCAATAGTGATGCCAAGATTCGCTGGGTACGCCCTGGTGTCGGGTGGTGTACTGCCAAGATGCAAGCAGACATCGCACTTACTGGGGAATATGAACCTGCTGTTTTAGGATCAGTTTGGCCTTACGATACATGGGGGGGAGTCGGGCCTGAGTATATTACCGACTTTGTGACTCGCAATGTCCATCCAGGATCGATTATTATCCTGCACGATGGGGGCAAAGAAGGGAATCGCGGCGATGATACTGCAAAGGCGTTACCCATACTATTGGCAAGTTTGACTCAGGAAGGCTATCAGGTTACTACACTGTCCGACCTGCTTGAAAGGGGTTCTGAGCCTCTTTACAGTGCAGAAGCGCCTCCCGCCATCATTGACATCTTCTTGAGAGAGTGGCCTCTCTATGCATTCGAACGAGGGCGATTACTGTTCACCCGACCTGAAAAACACTTACGGGCAGATGGGAAACTACTGCAGCGGGTAACTGTTTTGCTCCTTTGGGCGATCGCAAGTGTTCTGATGGTGACAATTGGGCGTTACGGTTCCTCTCCCTTTCTAACCTATCAGAAACCGAGCGGAGATAATGGGTTGGATCGCTTCAAAGACCTAGTTCGAGTATTCTTGATTCCCGCCGGTATTGAGGAACTGGTCATGCGCGGTCTACTGCTTCCAAGCGCATTTGAATTATCGGGAGGATTGACGGCTATTTATCTAAACCAATTCTTTGTGAGTACTGCTATCTACGTTGCCTACCATCCGCTATTCTTTGGTCCGCTGATTGATGCTGGCAATATATTACGTGGAAAGCGTACTCATTTTACTAAAACATTTTGGCATCCGACGTTCCTGGTGCTTGTCACAATTCTTGGAGCAAGCTGCGCCTTATCCTATCTAATTATCGGATCGATTCTGGCGCCGATTTTATTTCATGGAGTTGTTGTCTGGGTTTGGCTAACATTCTTGGGAGGAGAATCTATGCTTAGACCTAAGTCTTCATTATCAAAACCGCTGGCCGCTTAGCTCATAAAAGGCCGCTTTCACAATTGCTGCTCAAGGGTTCGAAAAGGTTAGTACCCATACGTTTCGGCGATCATTCTAGCCTCTGATCGGCAGACCCTGACTAGGGTTGCCTATCAGAGTTCGGCAACATTTGGGATAGCATCGATATCGTTTGAGTGCGTACCTTTTTCTGGTCTGTCGGTAATTCCTGAGCATCCTCATCCATTGATATCTCCCCTGGATAAAACACAGAGGAGATGTCAATCGTGTGCAATCGATTTTTCTGTAAAGAGGTAATCCCTTAGTTCTTTGTCAAATGTCGGGTCCTTTCTTCGAATCCATTCCAAAACCATAGACGCATGTTCTTTCTCTTCATCTCTATTGTGGGCGAGAATTGCTCTCAGATCAGAATCCTTACACGCATCTACTCGCTGGTTGTACCAATCTACCGCCTCTAACTCTTCCATGAGTGATGTGATAGCCCGATGCATATCCCGTGTCTCATCCGATAGGTCTTCGATCGATTCGTGATAGCCTTCATTAGCCATTGTCTCCTCCTAGAGATTGTGTGGACGATCGCCCCGAACTATTTGTAAGATCTACTGTTTCAGTCTATCCATCTAGAACGAGCTAGTCGAGCTTTTCGGGTCTCTGTAGTACTGGTTTCAACCCGATATAAATCTTTGACTGGAGGTGTTTTCAGGTCTTCCAGCTCCCCTGACTCAAATGTCACGCTAGTTTTCTAGCCGAGCCTTTTGGAAAAGTCAAGGCAAAAACAATTAGGTAATAGCGGTTTTCATTGGCATTGACGATATCTTGCACCCTACCCTGAATGGCGCTGAAATAAGCCATGTGGGCAATGCCCACCCTACGGAATATCAGGTCTTTTAGCGATTTATAAACTCTTATTTCAGTGCCATTCCACCCTACCCTCAATCTTCTCTGAGATGTAAGCTGTTAGGCATTATTAAGTTACGCATTAGGGCATTGGCATTTAGATAGACGGTAGGTAGTAGCCAGTAGGCAGCGAGGCTACCCCGTCTACTGGCTCTGCCTCAAACTGCAAACTAGATGTACATCAGCTGGTATTACCCGGTGAAACATGCAAACAAGAATAGATCATCTCGTGATTGGTGCGGCTGACCTCTCCCAGGGAATCGCCTATGTTAAAGAGTGCTTAGGGGTTGACACGCCCTATGGCGGCAGGCATGTAAACATGGGGACTCATAACCACTTGATGCGGCTCGGCGATCATATTTTTCTTGAGGTTATGGCGATCAACCCTGATGTGGAATCGCCTGAACGTCCCAGATGGTTTGGCTTGGATGACCCTTATGTGCGGTGGCGAATCGAGTCGCAACCCGCTTTGCTCACTTGGGTGGTCAATACGAAAAATATTGCAGCGTTGTTGCAGCAAGCCAGGGTCTCATTTGGGAAAGCGGAGTTAATGAGTCGGGGTGATTTAAGCTGGTATTTTGGACTTCCCGATGATGGCGGACTCTTGGCTGGAGGGATGCTGCCCTATGTGATTGAATGGCGAGCTGATTCACACTCCTCCACAAATATGGCGGATAGGGGGTGTCTATTTCAAGGTTTGGAGATCTATCATGCTCATCCCTCTTGGCTGCAATCTGTTTTGGCGTCCATCGGCGCTGCAGAGCTGGTAAAAATACATGCCTTGCCAAAAAATAGAACGCCCTATCTGGTGGCCTCTATCAATACCCCGAAGGGGACAAAGGAACTGCGGAGCGATGTTGCTTTGGGCAAGGTAGAGTAGACGGCGAAGGATCGCGTTTGCGTCTGGTCATTGGGTGCGATCCGCCTTGTCACAGTGGGCGATTGGGTTGGCGACACAACTTGGAAGGTTATAGGGAACCAAACTCTAGGAGAATAAAAAAGTCTTTATCGTAATAGCCAGATGTATTGGCCTTTAGTTGGTATCGCCCCAACGATCCAACGGTTTTTAGCAGCCTACCGAGAGGTGTTCTGC
>JAKSDM010001221.1 GCA_022360135.1 Pseudanabaenales cyanobacterium
GTCTTGAAAGATCAGATAGTTCTGAAACGCCTTACGGGTATCACTACTATGAGGTCTGTCAATTTTCCGAATCGGGAGTGAGGGTCCGCCTACCTCTGACCAATCGGTAATCTCACCCCGGAAAATTTGAGCAAACTGATGAACCGTCAAATCCCCCTTAAATGGATTATTCACACCGACAATCATGGCGATTTTATGCCGAGTTAGGGGAACGCTGACTAACCCTTGCGCTTTTTCCGCTCCAGTCAGCAGGCGACTAATGGCCGCCAAATCAATCTGGTCATCCAGCAGAGCTTGAAGCGCCGCCTTCGTTTCAGTGTAGTTAGAGACAGTCTCGGTTGCGGGGAACTGATTTTCGAACCGTTGCGCCAGCGCTTGGTTGATGAATACCATGCTACTGGAGCCATTAATCCGGATTTTCATGCCGCTGGGCGCCGATTCAGGCAGGGGGAAGGTGACATTCGGGTTTGAGGTTTGCGCCAGCGCGGCAGCGGCTGACAGCGAAATTGCTAATGGCGCTGGAGCGATCACCAGAGCTAGCAACACTGCCAGACCCATTACTGAAGCATTTTCTTTAAGGGACAGCATTGTTGAATGGTTGAATAGACTCCTGAATAATTGAGCTTTGCGTTAAGGCGAACAAATTAACCTGTCAACTTGTTGGAGAATTGAGCAAGCCAGCATTCGGATCTCAAATGCTTAGATTATTCAGCCTGGGTTTAACTTGAGACTCACACCAAGAAGATTAAGAATTTAATCGGAATTCAGCATGACAAACGCTGACCCATTCGAGTTTTCAAGGGTCTATCCATCAATACTTATCATGGCTGATTTAATTATGGCTGCAATCCAGGCTAACCGACCAGGATTAGGCCCGACAATTGATTCTACGCCTGCTGATCCGAACGGTGTTAGGTTCCAACCCGAAAGCTAAAGCTTCCTACCCCTGAAGTATGATTAACTGGGATCGCCTTTAGCAGCTGTGAGATCATAGAGATGAGAAACCGGAGATCGCCGGTTTGGCCCGTGCGATCGCCAATATCCCAATTGGGCGTCCAGGATTTATTCGGGAAATCGTTAGGCTGTGTAGAGACGTAAAATTTGGCATCTCTACAGGTAGCCTCTACAACCCGAACAATTTCTTAATTGCGATCTAAGGGGGGAAAGGGGTTGGGAACATTTGTAGAAAGTGATTAAAGATCCTAACCCAATGCTATATCTACGAAAAGCCTTGAAATATGAGCGCATTTAATTCGAAAAATAACCCAGAGGCTGAGTGGGAAAGAATTGAAGCCATTATGGATGGCAAAATTGACACACCCACCAAGCCGCCCACTAATTTTGCCTTTAGAAAGACAAAATTAGGCAAGACCAACCGCGCTAAACAAAAGGCGTCTGTCACCCTAGAAGTAGATGCAGATGTACTGGAATGGTTCAAAGCCCAAGGCGAAGAATTCCAAACTCGGATCAATGCTGCGCTGCGCATTTATGCCGCTGCTCATCATGATTTACCTTCTCGTCATTAATATCTGGCTCAACTCCTAGAGCCTTAGCACAGAGAGGGCGCCGCCAATATAGAGGACATCCTGATGTGATATCTGTTCCAACTAAGCAATGGGTAAAGTGACCACTAGGATCGCCATAAAGTCTTCTGCCTTACTTATGGCAGAGAAGTTCAGCAAGTTTGTAACGAAATCTGCGGTAGGTTGGAACTATGAAAGTCGCCGATCTAATTACCTGGTTTGAACACTGGGCCAACCCCAGTTGGCAGGAGAACTGGGACAATTGCGGTTGGCAGATTGAGCCAGGGGTGTTGGATCAACCGGCCCGAGTATTGGTGTGCTTGACGCCAACCCTGGCCGTGATGGAGGAGGCGATCGCCCACTGCAGCCAAGGTATCTCCGTCAACCTGATCTTTGCCCACCATCCCCTAATCTTTAGTCCGCTCAAGTCGGTGCAGAAAGGAGAGCCTGTCTCCGACCTGGTTCGGTTGGCCATTACTCACCAGATTGGAGTTTACAGCGCCCATACCAACTTTGACCAGGTGGCGGACGGGACGGCGGATGTGCTGGCCCAATTACTGCAGCTGCAAGCCTCAGAACCAGTTACGCCCACCCAGAATGGCCTGGGGTATGGTCGAGTCGGCAATCTACGACCCACTCAGACTCTGCAGGAACTATTGAACCAGATTCAAGCTAAGCTTGCTCCCCCCGATTTGATCTTTTCTCCCACTGCTGACCTGACCCAACCGATTGAACGGGTTGCGGTCTTGGGGGGCTCGGGCGCTAGCTTTATCGCCGCCGTCGCCCAAACCGGCGCCCAAGCCTACCTCACCTCCGACTGCAAATTCCATCAGTTTCAGGAGAGTCGCGATCGCAACCTGATTCTGATCGACGCCGGACACTACGCCACCGAGCGCCCTGCCTGCGCCAAACTGGCTAAAACCTTTGGTAATTTAGGGGTGGAGTGGGTCAAGCTGAGCGATCGCGACGAAGACTTCAGACAGTTTAATCGGTCGACGCCTTCTGGATGATTCTGGCTGTCAATGTATTCGCTGGCGGGTTGGGTTTCTGGCAGACGCAGAAACTCATCCAGGGCGATCGATTTTGAAGGTGTTTGAACCATTAACCGTTATCTGATTTAATAGCCTGTTTGAAGTATAGGGTAGAGCGATCGCAGTTAACTGTTTACTGCTTCGTAATCCTCCCAAGCTGCTTTGGCGCCAGCCTCTATGATCAAGCTCAAATCACACCCATACTCTCCAGCACAGCTAAAAGAACCAAGTTCTAGGATATATCAGGGCTATTTCATTTTCAAAAAGCATCTGATTTGGTAGTGTAGCGCTTTGTAGGTGCATATTTGACGCTCGATGCTTTTACCACCCCAAGAACGACGCAAGCTGAAACTCAGTGCTGAACAGTCCCATCCTGCGCAGA
>JAKSDM010000243.1 GCA_022360135.1 Pseudanabaenales cyanobacterium
CCGATGGCCTGCCTGCAAGGATTTGACCAGTTCATCAATTGCCTGGGGTTGATCGCCGGTCGGTTCAAAAGGGGCTTGAATCTGAAAGTCTTTCATAGGAAGCCAAAAAATTGGGGGTGGGCTAAAGATATTAACTTAAGCGCTTATTTAAGCAGACGGGAGGCGGGAGGCTGGCGTCAAAATCAACTATGTTTCCGGAGCTTTAGGAACTACGCCATCTCAGACACCCACTCTAGACTTATGCAATACGGTAAAGGAAGATGGATATCGTTTGTGAAATTGCTCGGTCACCGTTAGTGAATTGACCTAACTATTCTCAATGATGCCGAATTTTTCCATGATTGCCTGTTATTAAGCGATCAAAATCGAGAATCGAGAAAAATATTCAGTATTTTATGGGGTATGTCTGAACAACGAGTTAAAGCTGCGATCGCTATTCTCTATCAAGACAACCATTTCCTGATGCAGTTGCGGGATGACATCCCTGGCATCCTCTATCCCGGATGCTGGGGCTTCTTTGGTGGACATCTAGAACTGGGTGAGTCTCCCGAAGAAGGGGTCAAACGGGAACTGCTGGAAGAAATTGGTTATGTCCCCCCCACTTTGGATCTATTCCAGCATCATGTTGATGAACGGGTGCTGCGCTATGTATACCACGGCCCGCTGACAGTTTCGGTTGAGGATTTGGCGCTCAATGAAGGGTGGGATCTGGGTCTGTGTTCTCCAGAGGATGTGAGGCTAGGCTATCGCTATTCAGTCAAGGCGGGTCAGGAGCGACCCTTTGGGAAACCTCATCAAGCGATTCTGTTAGATTTCTTAGCACAAGCCGACCTCGCTGCTGAGGGATGACAATATGGCGATTCTCGCCTGGGTGGCAGGCCTCTCAGTCAAGGCAGTTAGCGAAGGCAGGGTGGTAGGGTATGGGGTGTAGGGTGTAGTCCATGCAAATGAAAATCGCCATATATCGCAGCCCCGACCTATTGGGGCGATGGATCTTGACCAAACCCAGCCGGTAGATAAAGAATCAGATCTAAATGTTGTATGGTATTTATGTACTAATCTAGGGACGGAATACGGCTACCTCTATCTAAGGATCAACTTATGGACTGTCAAGCTAATCAGCTTGTTTTGCCCCTATCTCACGCCCTCTCTAACCCTCTGCCGCCTTATCAGGTAAGAGTGAGTTCTAGAGCCAAGCATGTATCCATCAAAGTCTCTTGGCAGGGCGCTGTGGAGGTCGTGATTCCTCCAGGATTCGATCGTCGCGATATCCCCGAAATTCTGCAACGACGGCAGGGCTGGATTCACAAAACGATCAATCGATTTGCGGCGGATCGTCAAAGCCTGTCACCCGAGCTGATTGAAGACCGACCAACGCAGATTGTCTTGCGATCGCCCTCAGAATCTTGGCAAGTAAATTATCAAGGAGAGGCGTGCAATCACCTCCTGATTCGCCAGACTAAGCCTAAGCATTTAACCGTCGCTGGCGGGGTGACTGATATAGTGGCTTGTCAATCAGCTTTGCGCTCATGGCTTAACCGCAAAGCGATCGCTGAATTTACCCCTTGGTTCCACAAGGTGAGTCAAGAGGTGAACCTTTCCTTCAATAAACTCTCTATCCGAGGTCAAAAGACTCGCTGGGGCAGCTGCTCCACCCAAAAAAATATTAACCTTAACTATAAGCTGCTATTTCTGCCCGAATCCCTGGTCCGCTACATCTTTATCCATGAACTCTGCCACACGGTCCACATGAATCACTCCAAAGCCTTCTGGAAATTGGTCGGCAATAAGGAACCCAACTATCAACATTGGAAAAACGAACTCAAACATGCCTGGCGTTATGTCCCTCGCTGGGTTGACGGGTTTTTATAATTACTGTGCTTAAGGACTTCAACGCTTCTACCCTGCGTCTGCAAACACCCCACAGCGGCTATCACTGGGATGGCGGCGATCGCCGCTTTTTTGAAGGCTGGTACTTCCGCGTCACTCTGCCTGATATTAGGCAGACATTTGCGTTTATGTACTCCATCGAAGACCCCATTGGCGGCCAGTTTTACAGTGGCGGCGGGGCCCAAATTCTAGGGCCTAATGACGAATATCTCTGTCGCACCTTCAGAGATGCGAGTCAATTTTGGGGCTGGAAACAGGCTTTAGGTTTGGGACACTGGCGTCAGGCAACGACCTCACGGTTACCGAGGCTCCTGGAGCCTGACCTATTCGAGCAGCAGGTGCAAGAGGGGTATCAAGTAACCACGACTTGGCACCAAGGAAAACTGCTCGATCCAGGTTCTGGGAATTCCGCCTTCTGGCGGTACCAAACTCAACCTATCTATGGTTGGGGCGCTCCCTCCAAACCGCAACAGTCTACAGCGGGATGGCTTTCCCAGTTCCAAATCTTTGAACCGGGTTGGCAAATCTTGATGGCTCACGGCCTAGCCACCGGATGGATTGACTGGAATGGGCAACGGTATGAATTTACCGAGGCGCCTGCCTACAGCGAAAAAAACTGGGGAGGATCCTTTCCGCAAAAGTGGTTCTGGTATAATTGCAACGCCTTTGACAACGAACCCGATTTAGCCCTGACCGCAGGCGGCGGCCGAAGACAGGTGTTAGCCTGGATGGAGGAAGTCGCTATGGTAGGTGTGCACCATCGGGGACAGTTCTATGAATTTGTCCCTTGGAACGGGATTGTGCGATGGCGGGTTAACCCCTGGGGTTACTGGTGGATGTCCGCCCAGAATGGTGAATATGCGATAGAACTGATTGGCGCTACCGATTTACCAGGAACCCCCCTACGAGCCCCAACCCATAATGGCCTGGTCTTCTGCTGCCGTGACACAATGCAGGGTTATCTAACTCTAAAACTGTGGCGACTGAACAATTTAGGCTGGGATAAAAACAGATCGAACCAGCGCAGACGCCTTATCCTAGAAGCCACAAGCTCCCTCTGTGGCCTTGAAATTGGCGGCGGCCCCTGGGAAGGCCCTTGGATTTCTGCATAATTCCTGAGGACTTAGGCAGTAGATGGCATATGGCATATAGTAGATGGAGAAGGTGTGAATCTCTGGGGCTGTAGCTCAGCTGGATAGAGCAACCGCCTCCTAAGCGGTAGGTCGCGCGTTCGAATCGCGCCAGTCCCGTTCGGCAATATCAGGTGCAGGTGAGAGGGGTGAACGATGCAGCGGAGTTCTTGGATTGCTTCGTATGCTTCTGTTTGCTGGTTGATAGTGTTGACGTTCAAGCTGTTATGGGTATTCTAAGCTTAACCATTGATATTGAAATCTGATTGGTCGGTTGATGCAAGCTAACTGGAAAATTATTTGTTTGGGTAACTTCTATACCCGGACTAAGGTTCCTTCCTGTCGCCATAGCTGAGTTTGCTCGCCAGAATCAGGTAGTCAGTTGTTAGGCGAAGAAAGTCATGGGTTCTGAATTATGAACTAAGGAGCCTGACTTACCCTCACTCATCGCCAGCCACTAACCAAGAAACTTTCAGGAGCTTAATTCTATGCGTGTTTGTGTCATTGGCGCCGGGTATATGGGCCTAGTTACAGGCGTTTGTCTGGCGCACATTGGTCACGAAGTTATCTGTGTGGACAACCATGGGGAGACAGTGAAGCTAATGCGGGCTGGACAGTCTCCTATTTTTGAGCCAGGACTATCTGAGCTGATGCAGGCGGAGATCGCCGCCCAACGCATTAAATTCACCCTGGATTTGGCGACCGGGATCGCCCATGGAGACATCTTGTTTATTACGACGGATACGCCTCACCAACCCACGACTGAAAGTGACACACGCTATGTGGAGACCATTGCCTGGAGGATTGGGACTCACTTGAAGGGGGACTACAAAGTGATTGTCAATAAGTCGACTAAGCCCATTGGTTCAGGCGACCGGATGCGGATGATGGTGCTGGATGGTATTGCCGAGCGCCAACAAGCTCTGGCTCCTGCTGCTGTCAGCGCCGACACCACACTCAATATGGTGGATTTTGATGTGGTCAATCATCTAGAGTTTCTGCGGTCAGGATCAGTCGTATACG
>JAKSDM010001446.1 GCA_022360135.1 Pseudanabaenales cyanobacterium
AGCTGAAATGTTACGAAATAATTCGCCAGCAGCATCAATTCTGGGGGACTTTGAGTTCATGCTCCCCCAAAGTTGGGGGCTGGGGGGCCTCAAAAGTCTCCCAAAATTGCCGATATTTCCAAATGTTAAATTCGCCAGCAGCATCCTACCCGAGGGATAATAAGGAGTTAAACTCAAAGTCCTTCTCCCCCAGGGAGAAGCATTTAGGATGAGGGCAGTCAACCCCTTCAAGACATGACAGACAACCTGTGTGTACACAGCAACAAACCCCACATATCGCATCTCCCCCCTCCTCCCCATCTTCCCCATCCTCCCCCTCTCCCCCCTCTTCCCCATCTTCCCTCTCTCCCCCCTCTTCCCCATCTTCCCCCTCTCCCCCCTTTCCCCCTCTCCCCCCTCTCCCCCTACCCCCCACTCCCCCTCAAATGTTCACGAAAAAACCCCTGATACAACCGATTCCTCGGCGTCGCCGCATTCCCCCGTAGCCGAATCAACCCCATACTCTCCAGCTTGAACGCTAAATCAGCCTCCAAGTCCACCGGACGACTGCGCCACATTACCTCTCGACAGGCGGCGGCTAAATCAGGATAGCGCTTCAGGTTCAAAAAGTGTCGCCGCAGGTGATCGCTGTAAATGCCCGACTCCGTTGGCCCCGTTTCCAGCAGGTCACTCAGACTTAAATCCTGGCGCCGCAGATGATAAAACCCCTTGCGCAGCAAATAGGGATGGCCCCCCACCAGATCCATCACCTGGCTGACCTGGGCTTCCCCCCATGGCAGGGTGTAGCGATGGGCCAGGTCCTGCGCTTGGGCGGCGGTGAACTCGGGTAGTTCTACATTTTTGCCCACATTAAACGGCGACTGGTTAATTTCCAGGGGCACATAGGCCTCCGTTGAGTGAACCACCACCAGCCGTAGCTTCTCCCATAGCTCACTGCCGCGATCGCCATACCGGGCCGCCTCATACCACGATCGCAGCAAGCCAAAAAAGTCATCCGCCACTTCCCGATGGGGAAACACCAAATCCACTTCATCCAGGGCCAGCACAATGGGTTCTTCGATTTCTTCCAGCAAGCACTCAAAGAAATAGTCATTGCAGCGGTCTTTGACGCCAACCCCCTGATCCCAGTAGTCCGCCAACTCATCCAGCCGCTTTAACCGTCGCCCCACCCGCGAACAGAGCCACCGCAGCAGTTGATCCAGATCGGTAAACATCTGCCGGTCGGCCCGCTGCAGACTCACCGAAATCGCCTCACAGCCCTGGGCTTGGGCATGGTGCAAAATCCGCGCCATGAGCGAAGTTTTGCCCATTTGCCGGGGGCCTTGATTCGCATCAAGGCCCCCGGCTGGGTGATTTCTTCAAAACACAGTCGGCTTCGATAGTGGAGCCCGCCTTACCCGTCTCGGCGCTGCAGCGCTCCACATACAACCCCGAGGTTAAGGGAACGGCCCCCCCAGGCTCCCGTTTCAGCTCGGGTTCTGCTACCGGCGACGGCGGCTGATCCGGCGCATCCACAAAAAGTCGGCTACTCTCAGGCGGTCCCACCTCCGGGGGGGCCGCCCCCGCCGCAATCAGCTGCAACACTTCCGCCACGAGTTGGGCGGTGTCTGCTGGCGATCGCCATTGCCGCTGCTGAATCCGATTCAGGTACCCCCGCAGCGCGTATGTCAGGGGAGAATCCAGGCAGAAATTGACCCGAATCGGCAGCACAATGGGCCGCTGTTCCCTCCGTTCTTCCTGGAGTTCCTTGGCTCGCTGCAGCTCATCCATCACCATTTCGCTGGTGACCGACTGGGGCGATAACAGCAGCAGAAAATAGTCGCTTTGCTCCAGTTCTTGTAAAATTCGCTGCGCCCACAGCTCCCCCAGCTGAATGCTCGACCCCGCC
>JAKSDM010001220.1 GCA_022360135.1 Pseudanabaenales cyanobacterium
CTTGCCAAAAGAGAGTATAGCTTTCCGGTTGCAGGACGCCCAAGTATCGGTGCTGTTAACTCAACAGCAACTGGTTGAGACGCTTCCTGAACATAGAACACAGCTGATATGTTTGGATAGTCAATGGGAGGTTATCGCTCACCAGAGCAAGGAAAATCCCAGCAGTCAGGTGAAACCTAGAAATTTAGCTTATGTGTTGTTTACTTCTGGCTCGACAGGTAAACCCAAGGGAGTTGCGGTTGAACATCAGCAATTACTTAATTATATAAACACGATCACAGAAAAGCTAGGACTTTCTGTCTGTAGGAGTTTTGCTACTGTTTCCACCTTTGCTGCCGACTTGGGCAACACAACAATCTTCCCTTCCCTCTGTAGTGGCGGGTGTCTCCATGTGGTGTCGCAAGAGCGTGCTTCCGATCCAGAAGCATTAGCAGATTATTGTCATCACCATCCCATCGACTGTCTTAAGATTGTTCCTTCTCACCTTGCCGCCTTACTGACATCCTCTCACCCTGAACAAATCTTGCCTCGGCAGCGACTCATTCTTGGGGGTGAAGTTTGTAGTTGGAAGTTAATTGAGCAAATCCAGAGTTACACCTCCAATTGCCTAATTTTCAACCACTACGGACCGACAGAAGCCACTGTAGGCGTGCTGACCTATCCAATCAATGCGGAGACTTCACCCATAACGTCTCTGCAGGGGGAGACAGTTCCTATTGGTCGTCCCATTGCCAACACGCAAATCTATCTGCTGGACTCTTATCTGCAACCGACGCCAATAGGCGTACCTGGAGAACTCTACATTGGCGGCGCAGGTGTAGCTCGGGGCTATCTAAACCGACCCGATTTGACTAACCAGAAGTTTATTGCCAACCCCTTTGTAAAGACAGTTGTGATTGCCTCTGGGCAGCGCCTTTACAAGACTGGAGATTTGGCGCGCTACTTACCAGACGGAAACATCGAATTTCTCGGACGGATTGACCACCAAGTAAAAATTCACGGTTTCCGCATTGAATTAGGGGAAATTGAAGCCACACTTAGACAACATCCTGCGGTTCGGGAAACTGTAGTGTTAGCTCGCGAAGACCAACCAGGCAATCAGCGCCTGGTCGCTTATGTCGTACCTGAAAAACAATCCGCCCTCACAACTAGTGAGCTGCGCGAATTACTGCAAGAAAAGCTACCTGAATATATGGCGCCATCCGCCTTCGTGCGGCTGCAGGAGCTACCCCTGACGCCGAATGGCAAGCTAGACCGTCAGGCGCTGCCAGCCCCCGATCTGACCCGAACCAAGGAGGCAGGAACCTTTCTTGCGCCTCGCACAACCGTTGAGAAAGTTCTAGCTGAGATCTGGGCTAAGATTCTCAGACTTGAGAAGATAGGCATACATGATAATTTCTTTGAGTTAGGCGGGGATTCCATCCTCAGCATCCAGATCGTCGCTAGAGCGAACCAGGCTGGTCTGAAGCTAACACCCAAGCAGTTGTTTGAACATCAGACAATTGCTGAACTGGCGGCAGTGGCCGTCACGAACCCAGTTATTCAAGCTGAGCAGGGGCTGGTGACAGGTAAAGTGCCTCTGACTCCCATTCAGCACTGGTTCTTTGAGCAAAATTTGCCTGATTCCCATCACTGGAATCAATCCATCTTGCTGGAAGTTCGGCAAGCACTTGACCCAGTACTGTTGAAGCAGACAGTGCAAATTTTGCTAGAACACCACGATGCTCTGCGCTTGCGCTTTGTTCATCAGGAAACAGGCTGGCGGCAGCTTGAGGTTAACCCTGACGAGATAACGCCATTGACTCTGCTAGATTTGTCAACCGTTTCAGAGGCAGAACAAAGTC
>JAKSDM010000808.1 GCA_022360135.1 Pseudanabaenales cyanobacterium
AAGACTTTGGTGGACAGAGAGATGCGGTGCTTGATTTCATCCAGGTCAATGATGACTGCTTTGATCGGTTGCCCAACTGACAACACATTTGGTAGTGAGGCTACATAATTCTTGCTCACTTGATTAATGTGGAGCAACCCGGTTACCCCATTAAAATCAACAAACGCGCCAAAATGCCTAATATTGGCGACTGAGCCCTCGATTAACTGTCCTACCTCCAGGCGACTCATCGTCGCCGCCCGAGCAGCCACTCGCTGGGAAAGGATCAATCGATTTTTCGCCGGATCAACCTCCAGGAAGGTGACAAGCAACGTCTGGCTAACAAGACCCTCAAGATCTTCAGCGTCTATCAGGTGCGATCGAGGAATAAACCCCTTAAGTCCCTCAACATTTGCAGTAACGCCTCCTTTATTAACGCCGCTCACCTTAACTTCAAAAGTTTCATCATTAGCTTGCATTTCAGCTAGTTTCTTCCAGAGACGCTTCAGCTCCAATCGCCGAATGGACAATAACACCTGTCCATCCGCATCCTGATCACCGATAATCAAGAACTTCCGCTCTTCTTCAAGCGGTACAGCCTCCGCTAAGTCAATATCTCGCTTAAGAGACGCTTCTGCAATCGGCAAAAATGCCGCCGATTTACCTCCAATATCCACATAAGCTCCCTCGGCGCTATGGCTAAATACCTTGCCCTGCACGACATTTCCCTTTTGGAACTGATAGTCATGCTGTTCCAGAGCTTTGGCAAAATCTTCGGTTGAAAACGTCAAATTAACTTCTCCATAGTCGGGCAGTCAGTTTCTCAACTATAGCAATTCTCTCCATGCCTAAATTACAGCCTCTCCCGAAATAACGTTTGCACCTTCTCCCATGCATCTGCTGCTGCTATTGAGTTATAGCTGCTGCGTCGATCGCAGAAGAAGCCGTGATCGGCGCCGTTATAGCGGAATATTTTGTGGGGAATCTGACATTTTCTTAATTCTGCTTCGATTTGGTCGACTTCTGAATGAGGAATAAGGGAATCCGCCATGCCAAAGAATCCGTAGAGCGCTCCGGCAATTCTATGGGTATGGGTTATGGTTGGAGCACCTCCACCCGGCGTCATTGAGGTAATACCGGCTCCATAAAATACAGCAGTGGCTTTAACATCGGGTAGCGTCGCCGCCAGATAAGCCACATGGCCGCCAAAACAAAAGCCGATACAACCGACTCCATTGGTTTTGACTTGAGATAATTGCTTAACGTAATTAATAGCGCCTTGGATATCGCCTAGCAATTCTTCTGCTTTTGTTCCATTCTTGTATTGACGCCCGAGTTCAAGATCAGCTTCGGAATAGCCCACTTCAAATCCCGACGCTTGGCGGTGATAAAGGGCAGGTGCGATCGCCACATAACCAACTTTAGCTAATCGTTCAGTGATATCTCGAATGTGGGCGTTGACTCCAAACACCTCTTGTAGCACTACTATAGCCGGGAACACACCGGCATCAATCGGTTCTGCCAGGTAAGCCGGAATCTTTAAGTCTCCACTGGTTAGATCAACCATAGAAGTTCGAATATCTGAAGTCGTTGTCATAGGCCAAAACAAATGCTGCAAATTACTAAGTATCG
Organism: Pseudanabaenales cyanobacterium; assembly: GCA_022360135.1. Lineage (GTDB taxonomy): Bacteria > Cyanobacteriota > Cyanobacteriia > Phormidesmidales > Phormidesmidaceae > JAKSDM01. Next base: position 1,612 of record JAKSDM010000808.1, read on the forward strand.
TCAAGAATTATTGATTTGTGGGTAACGAGTGCGCTGAATCATCACCACCTTCATATTTACCCTTTAATCTCATTAAACAGGTACATCTCATCCCGTTGGAATACGAGTTCCAACCCTCAGTCTTTGGAGAACCTGCAGTGGTCCAGTTTCACATTCAACCCGATAGCGAAATTCCAGCTTCATCCCAGCTCTATAACCAAATCCGATTTGCCATTGCCTCACGTCAATTTCCACCGGGTCATCGTCTTCCTAGCACCCGGCAACTCGCCATGCAGACGGGGCTACACCGCAATACCATTAGTAAAGTTTATCGCCAATTGGAAGAAGCGGGCGTGGTCGAAGCCCAACCAGGTTCGGGAATTTATGTGCGGGAACTGGGTAGCGCAGAGAGTGCTAAGCCGAGTTCGCCGCTGATTGATCAATTCCCTAAAGCGCGCGAGATAGTCGAACAAAGTCTAGATGAGCTGCTACGGCAGGGGTGTTCCCTGAACCAAGCCCGAGAGTTGTTTCTTGCTGAGGTTGACTGGCGACTTCGCTGCAGTGCGCGGGTGCTCGTCACCACCTCCAAAGAGGATTTAGGGGCGGGTGAACTAATGGTGCGGGAACTTGAGCAGGCTCTAAACATTCCGGTGCAGCTTGTGCCCCTAGAGGAATTAGATCAGATACTTTCTCAAACCCGCTCGGGCACCGTAGTCACCCATCGCTATTTTATTAATGAGGCGGAAGCGATTGCGGCGCCTAAATCGGTTCGGGTGATTCCCATTGACATTTACGATTACGCTAAGGAGTTCGAACTACTCAAGGAACTGCCAAATGAAACCTGCTTAGGGATGGTTAGCCTCAGCCCCGGCATTTTACGGACAGCTGAGGTGATTTCATACAGTTTGCGCGGGGATCAAATCCTGGTCATGACGGCGCAGACGAATGACGCTTACAAACTTGAAGCGCTGGCGCGCAGCGCCCAAACCATTGTGGTTTTTGACCAAGCCAGCCTGCCAGCGGTCAAACAAGCGATCTCATTAGCCAGAGAGGATTTGATCCGTCCGCCTCAGGTGATCTGCTGTGAGAATTTTATTGGCGAGAAGTCCATTAGCCTGCTAAAACGGGAACTCGGACTGGATTAAACCGTCAGGAACGTGTTGATTTGCTGGAGATAGGCCTCGGGATCTTCCAGCATCGGGAAGTGAGAGGT
>JAKSDM010001263.1 GCA_022360135.1 Pseudanabaenales cyanobacterium
CAAAAGCAAGTTGTGATTCCTCAATCAACGAATTGGCTGCAACAAATTACAGGGTCTTTCAAAGATGAACCTGCCTTTGAGGAGGTACTTGCTTACGGACAAGTGATTCGACAAGGGTTCGAAACGGGTGCAGCTACGAAATTTGATCAATTACAGTCACAACAGATTCAATTGGCAAAGATGGATGCACGCATCGCAGCGATTGCGCTATTCCGTGGATTGATTTTGTTAACTCGCAATCATCGAGATTTTAGTAAAGTATCAGGCTTACTGATCGAAGATTGGACAGTCGCGTAGCTCTTGCTCCTTAGTGGAGAGTACAGTAGGGTGGGCAAAATCCTCACAGATAACTCTCCGTAAATGGCAGGAGATTCACATTGCCCACCATTTCGGCAAGAATGTTGAGTATCTACTACTTAATCACTCATTAGTGAAAATTGGTCTCAGGTTAATATCCATCCAACAAAACTGAAAGCTGATCACTGCTGTTTGATTTAAGGATTATTGCAAATTTCTACGATCGCCTCTCCCTGAAGCAATCGTTCTAAAGCATCCGGTAAAGTGGCTGTCAGTAGTTGTCTCAGATTACGGTTTGTGACATTGCCGCAGGTTATCCACAGAATTTGAGGGGGAGATCCCAATCAACAGACCAAGTCGATAAAATCACTGTCTTTCGTCATAATCACAGCATTGTCGGTTCGTGCTGCTTCAAAAATCTCTATGTCTTGGGCATCCCGCAGTTCCAAATCCCGTAACGAAGCAGCTTCTAAATCAAATGTCTCTATCAGCCATTTCGCTAGAGCTGGCGGCAATTGAGCATCAATCCAGATCCTCATGCTGTGAGTCTAGGAAAATCAGTGCGTCGGGCTGCAAAGAGCAAGCAAGCTTGAATATCTGCCAGTTCTAAATCAGGGAAGTCTTCTAAAATCTCAGTCACACTCACATTCTCAGCCAGCATTTCTAAAATATCGGTAACTCGAATTCTCATCCCCCGAATACAGGGACGTCCTCCACACTGACCAGGGATTTGGGTAATGCGGTTTAACAAACCAGGATTTGAATTCATGGGATTGTGTGACAATATCGTCAACTCAGTGATGAGTAGTTTTCAAGGGGGTTGGTGCGTTACGGCGGATAGCTATATATTAGTTATGTTTCGACAAATTGTAACCGCCTAAGGGAGTTGCGTGAAAATAAATTCCCAGTAAAAGGCAGTGGATGGGTAGATGGGATTTTATTTATCCGCAGATCCCTAACTCACCCTACAAGATCTAACTAATTAATTGTGTCTGCCTGCTCATAAGTCTCAACCTTAGCGCGGGGAACACTGCCAGGGAGTTGTTGAACGGATTCAATCAGCGATCGCACCTCCCGACTCCCCTCCGACGGCTCAAAGCACAAAGGAAACTTCCCCTTTGCCAACATCCTTAAGCCTAATGGGGCAAGACCGAGCAGCCCGCGCAGGTCTCGAAAATAATTGCCCACCACCATCAGTGCAAACTTCCGCTCATCAATCCACCCCCCCTGTTTAACCAAATCCACCATCACCTTACGGTGGCGAACAGAGCGGCTAGCCGCTGGCGACTTACGGTGAAGAATTTCTTGCTTAATGTGGCCGATTTGATCCATCGGAGCCACGTCCATCGGACAAACCGCATTACACATATAACACCGGGTGCAGCCCCATACCCCTTGGACGCCCTGATTGTATTTTTCCACTCGGGCTTCTATTGTGACATCCCGAGAATCCACCATCATTCGTTGAGCCTTGGCCAGGGCGTGAGGGCCGACAAACTCAGGATTAACCTCACGGGCATTGCATTCAGAATAACAGGCGCCACACAGGATACAGTTCCCAGTTTGATCGAGCTGAGTCCGCTCCTCGGGCGTTTGCAAAAACTCCCGTTCTGGAATAGCCCTAGCACCAGTGCTGACGTAAGGATCAACCGCCTCTAGATTCTGCCAGAAGCTAGCCATATCTACCACTAAATCCTTAATCACCGGCATATTTCCCATCGGGGCAATGGTGATCGTTGGGGTTTTAGAGGCATCAAGCCCGTTTGGCGGATGCGCCAATTCATTTCCAACATTTTCCTTACACGCCAAAGCCGAGCGACCATTGATTCTCATCGCACAGCTACCGCAAATGGCGTTGCGGCAATTTTTGCGAAAGGCTAGCCCGCCATCCAATTCCCACTTAATTCGATTCAGACAGGAAAGAATGGTCTCGCTGGGGTCAACCTTATCTAGCGTATAAGTCTGAATTTTGGGCGCAGCATTCTGCTTCTGTCGAATAACCGAAAAAAGAACTTGCATTTTGACAAGAGCCAGTGAAGTGGTGAGCCTTACTTCTCTATTCTACTGGACCCTACGAAGTTTCTCTTTCCGGCTCAATACTTCCGTTCCTGGGGTTCAAACAGGGTAATCGTTACTGGCATATACTGCAGATCAATCCCAGCCGGGGAATAATACGCCAGCGTATGCTGCAAGAAATTCTGATCATCGCGCCCTGGAAAATCCTCCCGAGAATGGGCTCCCCGACTTTCTCGCCGTTGCAGGGCTCCGGTCATAATCACCTCGCCCACTACCATCAGACTTTGCAGCTCCAGGGCCTCAATCAGTTCCGTATTCCACACCTTGCCCGGGTCATCCAGTCGAATCTGAGGGTATTGGTCCCGCAACGCCTTGAACTGAGTCAGGCCCTCGGTGATGATCTCATCGGTGCGAAACACGCCACAGTGTTCCGCCATACAATCCTGAAGCTGCTGCCGGATCTGGTCAATGCGGTACTCGCCCGATTGATCTAGAAGCTTTTGTAACCGGTCCTTGGCGGCTTGGAGATATTGCTGCTCATCCACCTCCGGTAGTTTTTGGTTTTGCACATAGCGGGCAATGGTCGCCCCGGTTCGACGTCCATAGACCACGCATTCCAGCAGCGAATTGCTGCCCAACCGATTGGCCCCATGCACGGAGACACAGGCGCATTCCCCGGCGGCGAAGAAGTTGTCGATTAGCCCCTCGGCTCCACTCCGGACTTGACCCTCGATATTGACTGGAATTCCGCCCATGGAGTAATGGACCGTAGGCCGCACCGGAATAGGCTGATGGACTGCATCCACGCCCGCCAAGCGGTGGGCTTCCTCCCAACAGAAGGGAACCCGGCTCATAATCTTTTCCCGGCCCATGTGGCGCAGATCCAGATGGACAAAGGGACCGCCTGCCTGGCCATCGAGCTGAATGCCTCGACTGGCGCGAATCTCTGTGGTAATTGCGCGGGAGGTGATATCGCGAGGGGCCAGCTCCATTTGTTTGGGGGCATAGGCGGCCATGAAGCGATCGCCCTGGCTATTAATCAAATAGGCGCCTTCCCCTCGCACCGCCTCGGAAATCAACACCCCGGCTGGATACAAGCCGGTGGGATGAAATTGGACAAATTCCATATCTTCTAGAGGGACACCCTCCATCGCCGCCAGGGATAACCCATCTCCGGTAGAGGCAAAGTCATTAGAGGTGGTATTAAACACCCGACCATAGCCCCCCGTCGCAAACATCACGGCCTTGGCTCGCAGAACTTGCAGTTCACCATCGAGCAGGCGGTACATCACCACCCCTTTGGCTTGATTATCTTCCAGGATTAGCCGCAGGGCGTACCATTCGTCGTAAACGCTCACCCCGTACTGGAGGATGTTGTTATACAACTCGTGCAAAATGGCGTGCCCGGTTTTGTCCGCCGCATAGCAGGTGCGTTTGTGGCTATGGCCGCCAAAGGCCCGCTGAGCCACGCGACCATCTTCAAGTCTGGAAAATAAAACCCCCAAATGCTCTAAATCAATCACCACCTCCGGCGCTTCCCGAGTCAGGAGTTCCACAGCGTCTTGATCCGCCAGGTAATCAGACCCCTTGACCGTATCAAAGGCATGGGCCTCCCAGCTGTCCTGGTCGTCGACATTCTTGAGGGTGGCGGCGATGCCGCCTTGGGCCGCCACCGAGTGGGATCGGATCGGGTGGGTTTTGGCCACCATCGCTAGGTTAATGCTGGGGTCGGTGCGAACAATTTCTAGGGCGGCCCGACAGCCAGCGAGCCCTCCCCCCACAATAACGACGTCATGCTCTAACATAGTTCAGTTTGATATAGCAATTCTCGTTCGTGCTGAATACATTTCAGTGAAGGCAGGGTGTAGGGTGGAATGGCACTGAAATAAGCGTTTATAAATCGCTAAAAGCCCTGATATTCCGTAGGGTGGGCATTGCCCACATGGCTTATTTCAGCCCCATTCGGGGTAGGGTGTGCTCAAAGTCCTTCTCCTCCAGGGAGAAGGATTGAGGATGAGAGCAATTAACCACTTCGAAATATTACAGATAACTTGTGGGCGCACGGTAGCTTATCCCCTTAGCGATTTCAAACCTATTTATGCTAATCCCAATTTTTCTAAAACGGGACGGGTCGAAACAACATGACGCTCTAAGCCTAGTTTATTGGGGGCAATGCCCAAAGCTAAAGCCACCAATTGGGGCAGATGCAGTACGGGGAGCCCCAAGGTTTCGCCAAGGGTTTTCTCCACTTCCGGTTGGCGGGAATCTAAATTGAGATGACAGAGGGGGCACGGGGTAACCAAACAATCGGCCCCGGCTGCGATCGCTGCTTGAATACGTCCCCCTGCCATTTGGAAGGATTCCTGGGTGGCGTAACTGGCGATGGGCCAACCACAGCATTGGGTCCGACCACGGTAATAGATGGGGGTCGCGCCGACCGCCAAAAACAGGTTTTCCATAGAGGAGGGATGGTGCGGATCGTCAAAGGGCAAAGATTTTTGGGCGCGCAGGAGGTAACAGCCATAGAAGGCGGCGCAATTTAAGCCGGTCAGTTTGTGGCGAACTTGTTGGGTCAGGGACTCAAGGCCATAGTCGCCTACCAATGCCCAGAGAAGATGCTTGACTTCGCTACTGCCTTGGTAGGGGGAACAGTTTTGCTGCGCCAGCAGTTGGTTAACCTGTTCCAGATAGTTTGGGTCGCTGGTCTGGGCGGCTTTGAGGCGATCGTCTACATGACCAATCACCCCCTGGCAGGTACTGCAATGGGTCAACAGGGGCAGATTGAGCTGCTCCGCCAGGGCAATATTGCGGGCATTAACCGTATCTTCGAGGAATTGGGACTCTTCCTTAAAGGTGCCGGAGCCACAGCAGGCAGCCTGTTTGAGTTCAATCAACTCAATCCCCAGCGCTTGGGTAATTTCGTGGGTGGATTGATATAGCTCTCGACAGGCTCCTTGGGCGACACAACCTGGAAAGTAGGCATATTTGAGGGCAGTGGCCATGGGGAGATCTATGGATGGGATAGGGGTTTGTAGGAATGATTGTAAGAATTCTGCTTTAAAGCGATTTCCAGAGCCTTACATTAAATTATTGTAGGGGAGCAAGAGCTTCGGAGTTGGATTTCGCTTAAACGCTGTTTATCCTATTTGACCTCACGAGATGCATAATTTAGTTTGAAAGAGGAGGGGCGCAAGTGTTGATTTTAGGAGATTAGGGGAAATTCTGACAAATGGTGGAGAGAGGGAATTTAGGGGAAGGGCATCCTTGTTATTTTTAAAGTGTTTTGCGGATGAAAGTGCTTTATAGTGGCAGTCAGAGCATTTTGCCCCTAGTTTAATAGTATAGAAGTCTAAATTATGAAGTTATTCGAATGCAAAGTGGACTTTATTCTGGAACAAGAGATGGGCCGACAAAAATGCCAAAGACAAAGAAGATAACAAAGAGAATTATTCCCCAAATTGTCCAGCCCCTCTGATGTGACTTAAATTGCTCTACACTAGACCATCTTCGACTCTTCCATGCCCATTCGTTCCCTTTAATACCAAGTATGACTGTCATGATAAATCCAGCGTAGGGAACAGCACACAGCAGACCAATCCATACTTTGTTTCCAATGCTCCAAAAAATGCCTAGCAAAAAGGCTCCCCAATTCCATCCTTTAATCTCAGCAGGTACAGGAATAGAGTTATCGAATATTTTACCTGAACCAGAGTTATTCATCAGTATATCCCCTTACGAAATAGCCAGTCTCTAATCAGAATTCGTAAGGCCCCAAAAAGCCTATGCTGAAAGCTAATGGAAAAAAGATATTGAAAGATCAGTAAAAAAGCTGACTTTTGAGGCTACATAGTAGAACTGAATCGGAAATAGTGGAACACTTTATATACAAGGGATTCCAGTTATAAGCCAAAAAACGGATGTAATGCTTGTAATATAAAGCTTTGATGTCATTTTGTTGTAATATAAAGCTTTGATGTCATTTTGGACACCTTATTACCAATGAAGGCCAGTACATTAAAGAGGCGTCAGCACCTCAAAAAAATAAATTAGCTCACCCCGTAGGACAATTCAAGTGCAAGATATTACCAAGTCAAATTGTGATTGCAAAGCGCTAGACAAATGATACCAAAAACTGACTAAGACAAAGGACTTTTTAATCAGACTCAACAAAATTATTCCCTAGGAAGAGTGCTGTCCCTTTAAACCACATAATCTGTGAGATGAGAACTGATGCCAGCCGTGAGCCGAGACGAATTCGAAATCGTAAAACAGCTCCTGGCTTCTGCCGCCAGGCATGCTGAGTCGGCTAATCGGCAGTCAGAGCAGAATGCAACCCAGATAGCTCAGAACGCCGGACAGATCAAGCAGAATACCGAACAGATCAACCAATTAGGCAAACGAATTGACGAGTTTGTGTTCCAGTTTAACCACATTATCGTTCAACCGCAGCAGCGGATTGACCGCCTGGACGCCAGGGTAGATCGCGTAGTTGTCTTTACAGTACGCGACGAACAACTCAGGATAATAAGTGCGAGAAAAGCGATAGAAAGAGAGCGTCAGAGATATGAAGCAGGCATCTGAGTCCCTTTCGAGAGGGCGAGGCGAGTCACACCAAATGGCGGGTGCGATGCAGTCTAGTCCTCATCCTCAACGTTGGCTTGAGGCGGATCTCCAATTTCATCACTCTTACCCCTAACCGGGGGCAGTTTTTCCACCAATCCCATCTCAAAGGCAATATCCGGTAAGTCGCCAGCCAGGTATTGCCCCGGTTCCAGTATTTTGCCAGGGGTTAAACACATCTGCCTTAGCTCAACTACTTCTGTTGATAAGAACATTGCTCTTGAGAGTCTGCGTTCTAGTGGCATGGTTCCTTCTCCTACTCGTCAATCTGCCACAGTTCCTTGGTGACGTTTTCGTCTAAAATCCGCTTTGGTTGCATGACCAGGATAATGCGGCCTAGTAAGGTCGACTGCGGCTCCTCCTCAAACCACTGAATTTGCAATTCTCCCGCCTGATCTATCAGGAAGTAGCTATTGACATCCCAATCTCGCTGCGCTCGGTCAACCACGATTAAGACGGGTTCTATTTGATCTTTAACACAATTGGGAAGCTGGTTGCTTTGCGCCAAGAGGGCGACTGGATCTTCTGCTTGTAAAATCACCTGCCAGCCGGGAACCGACACCCAAGCCCC
>JAKSDM010001463.1 GCA_022360135.1 Pseudanabaenales cyanobacterium
GCGATTAATTCTCCCTGGTTATTGCTAAAGTAGATGCAGCTAAATGAGTCAAATTGTTGAAGCTGCTCCCAGAAATAATGCCCCAGGGTGGAAATATCATCTAAATCGAGATGGCCATACTTGGCGGCGACGCCATGGACTTGATGGACCAGATGGGGCTGAGCCATGTAGTCTCGGACATGCTGCTCAATACGCGCTGTGATCTTACGACTTAACTGGCTTACCAAGTCGTTGACAGTCTGCTGACCATGGCGAAGTGAAAAATACCCCGTCAGCATAACGGCCATAAAGATTTGCAAAAGAAATGGGACAATCAGGACCGCCCGTAGGGGCGGTTTTCTAGAAAACCGGGCAATTCTAGACTTGAGCCGTTTTGCTGACATTATTTAAGGGGTTTTGACATGATGGCTCTAAGCATCCTAACTTAACGATCAATCGGGAAAATGTCGGGAAGATGCCTGAAGATGCCTATGGATATCACTTTTCTCAGAATTCTATCGGCTGGGATAGGGCATAGGGTATGGGATATAGGGGGGTAAATGAGGCGATCAAACCCTACACTCTGTATCCCACACTTCGCCTCAGGATAAATAACTATTGGGCTGACGGCAATTGTTCCGGTCTTACGGTTAGCGCTACCGACCGGCCATTGCGATCGCACGCCAACTGTAGATTGCCGCTAACGCCCGCTGCTTCCACTAATTGCTGCACCTGACCCGCCTCAGTTACCATTTGGCCGTCAATTCGTTGGACCACATCGCCGGGTCTTAACCCGGCTCTGGCAGCTGGCGATCGAGGGGCGACATCCATCACCAAAATGCCACTGTCTGCTGTGACCTGCATTCGGCCGCGGGTAAACCGATTGGCCTGTTGCTTGACCTCAGGGGTTAAGGCGACCATCTGCACGCCAATATAAGGATGTTCCATCCTACCTGTGGCAATCAGCTGCTGCGCCACTTTACGGGCAGTGTTAATCGGAATGGCGAAGCCAAGTCCCTGAGCGCCGCCGATGATGGCGGTATTAACGCCAATCACATCGCCTTTGGCATTCAGCAACGGTCCACCTGAGTTGCCAGGGTTAATGGCAGCGTCGGTTTGCAGAAAGCCGACCCGTTTGTCAGGAATCCCAATCGCTGCACTAAAGCGCTCAGTGCCGCTAATTACCCCGACGGTGACAGTTTCTTGTAAACCTAAGGGGTTGCCAATTGCGATCGCCCACTGTCCCTGCTTGACCTGATCGGAATTGCCTAAGACGACAGTTGGTAGGTTTCTCGCTTTTACTTGAACCACGGCGACATCCGTTACCGGGTCAGCGCCCAAAACCTGCCCTTCTAGCACCCGACCATCCTGGAAAGAAACGGTCACGACATCAGCATTGTCAACCACATGGGCGTTAGTTAAAATTTGACCAGATTGGTCGATCACAAAGCCGGAGCCTAGACCTCGCACCACGCGTTCGGAGGGGGCCATTCGCGAAAAGGGGTCATAGGTATAGCCAATCGTCCGCGACACATTGATCTGAACAACTGCCGCCTCCGCTTGGTCCACCACCGCCGTGACAAAGTTGGTTGACCCATCCAGTTGCGCAGCCGCGATCGCTTGAGCCGATTGGCCTCCGCTGAATAGTCCAGCGCAAATCATCAGTATTAGCCCTAAGTAGTAAAGCATAAGGATTTTTCCAGTACGCTGACCCCTGCCTATCAATCCTGTTAGGCGGGCAGACAGTTTACGACCCTTTTCCGGTATCACTATTCTTAAATCTCCTTTTGCCCTTCATAACAGCGTAACTCTCCAGCTGAATTCATCATTTCCGAGCTCTGGTTAAAAATGAGGGGCGAGAGCGGACACCGAATTAACCCTCTAACCTAAAAATTTCTAACCTAAACATTGAAAAATATTATGAAAAGCATTGATATAATTGAATTGATACTCGATATTTTCTGTGATTGGAGAAACATTCAGGCAGTCAAGAAAGTCCTTGTACATAAGGGGAAATCGGATTTTAGGAAGCGCCATTTCTGCAAGACGTAAGCAAGAATTGACTTATCTTGCACTTGATTGCGGTCATTTGCGATTGATGACTCTCTTTAATAACCGATAGTGTATTCACGTTATTAGGTGGATTAGAAGCGCTTATCAGCTTTTCCGATTGTTTGTTAGGAATTTATATATCACTTGATGACGAACAAGCGTACAAAAAGTCACTAACGGTTTGGGATCGCCCTGTATTAAAGGTTGTTCATTTCTGACTTAATGAGTATTCAGTTAAATTTTGGCCCCCCTGAGTGGACAGTGAAGTCATCTTGGCTAATGGGGTCTCAAGGGGACCTCGGATGACTCAGAAAAAAGCATTTCTTAACTTTTGTCAGCTCTGGAATATGAGCTTTGGCTTCTTCGGCATCCAGTTTGGCTGGGGTCTGCAGATGGCCAATACCAGCGCTATCTTTGAATATCTTGGGGCCGACGCCCATCAATTGCCACTCCTCTGGTTAGCTGCGCCGCTGACAGGGTTGATTGTGCAGCCCATTATCGGTAACCTCAGCGATCGCACTTGGAGCCCCTTAGGGCGGCGACGCCCCTATTTCTTGGTGGGGGCTATTTTCAGCTCAATCGCCCTTGTCCTCATGCCCAACGCCCCTAACCTCTGGATAGCGGCAGGGTTGCTCTGGATTCTGGATACCTCCGCCAATGTCAGCATGACTCCTTTTCGCTCCTTTGTTGGGGATCTGCTGCCCGAGGAACAGCACACCCAAGGATTTGCGATGCAAAGCTTATTCCATGGCTTAGGCGCTGTGATTGCTTCCGCCTTACCTTGGCTGCTGACTCATGTTTTGGGTGTGGTCTCATCGGATGACACCCAGACGATTCCGATCGCCGTCCAGTTTTCTTTTTATATTGGAGCAGCTGTTTTCCTGGGCGCTATCTTGTGGACGGTGGCAACCACTCAGGAATTGCCGCCGCTTGATATGGCCGCCTTTAAACGGCGACAGCAAGCGCAGTCAGGATGGTTGAGCGCCATCCAAGAAATTTTCATTGCTCTGCGGAAAATGCCTCCGACCATGCGGCAGTTGGCTTGGGTCCAATGCTTCAGCTGGCTGGGAATGTACTGTGTATTTTTGTATTTTCCGCCTGCGATCGCCCACGATATTTTTGGAGCAGCTGACGAAAATTCTCTCCTCTATGCTGAAGGGATTGAATGGGCTGGGTTATGCATGGCTGCCTATAATCTGGTTTGCTGCGCCATTTCCTTTATTTTGCCGAAATTGGCTCAATCAGTAGGTTGTAAGATGACTCACACCTTCTGCTTGCTGTGTGGCGGGGTGGGGTTAATTTCCCTCTTGTTTATCC
>JAKSDM010000535.1 GCA_022360135.1 Pseudanabaenales cyanobacterium
GCATCGCCAGATAGCCAATTGGGGCGATCGCAATCACGCTCGCGCCAATCAGCAACACCTGCTTGCGCCCCTGGAGGTCAGCCATCCGGGCCAAACTTGGGCGAGCCGCCAGCAGTCCAATGGCGAACGATCCCATGACCAGGCCAATCTGCTGACTGTTAGCGCCTAAGGATTCAATGTAGAGCGGCAGCACCGGGAGTAGAGCAGCTAAGCCGGCCCAAAAACAAAGCCCTGCGGCGAAGAGCGCCAACAGGTTGAAGCGGAGTGCGGGATTAAATGTAGCGAAAATTTTCAAAGTGCACCTCGGGGAGGGAATAGGGTGTCAGGGTGTAGGGTGTCAGGGTGTAGATATTCGGTAGGGTGGGCATTGCCCACATAGCTTATTTCAGTGCCATTCGGTGTAGGGTGTAGATAGGCTTGCTTTTTGATATTGATTAAAACCATTAAAAAATCTTAACAATTATTTACAAGGGATTGGTTGTTTTCAAAACTGACACCTATTTCCGCTCGACTTTTCCCTGCGTCCTGCAGCCTACACCCCACGCCTTGACCCACTTACGCTTGACCTATGGAAATGGATGCGTTGATCGATCCGACGGGGAGGTACCGTTATACTTTGTGGCGATCGTGGCGATCGGGTAGTACGGTTGGGTTTATCATGCTGAATCCCAGTACGGCGGATTATCGTCAAAATGATCCGACGATTCGCCGCTGTATCAGCTTTGCTCAGGCTTGGGGCTATGGTTCTCTAGAGGTGGTCAATTTGTTTGCTTACCGCACCGCTTATCCCCGACAACTCAAACAAGTGACGGATCCCACGGGAGTTGAAAATGATCGTTGCCTGGAGGCTGCAGTCCGTCGGGCTGAGGCTGTTATCTTGGCCTGGGGTAACTGGGGCGGATTATATAGGCGCGATCGCACAGTCCTAAAACTCCTGGCCCCCTACCAATCAAAGCTCTACTGCCTTGACCGCAATCAATCCGGTCACCCCCGCCATCTGCTTTATGTCAAGGGAACCGTTCGGCCAACGCCTTACGTCTTCTTACCTCAGGTCTAGCCCAGTCATACAGCGGTTTCCCTGTGCATGACTTACGCCCCATACCCCACACCCTATACCCTGCCTTGACTGAGATGGATTCCACACCAGCGAGAATTGCGACAAATCGCTCTTTCCAATGCTGCATTTACGAACCCTTGTCAGGATTCTCAAAGCTAGAATAAATTTCTATATCACCTTTTGGGGTAATTCTTATGCCCGATAACCGTGATCAGCACAGCCGGATAAAAAATTTATCGATTGAAGGGCTTAAAACCATTAGTCTGAGCTTGTTCTTGGCCTTTGGAATTCGCGTCGGTGTGGCAGAGTCCTTCTTTATTCCCACAATATCGATGCAGCCAACGCTGCAGATTGATGACCGCTTAATGGTGGATAAGGTAAGCTACCGCTTTAATTCCCCTGAGCGAGGCGACATTATTGTATTTCAGCCAACCGAACAAGCCCTGAAAAAGTGTGGACTTCCCCTCAACTTCCGGGACGCTTTCATTAAGCGTCTAATTGGATTACCCGGTGAGCAAGTGGAGATCAAAGGCGGTTTGGTATATATCAATGGCATTCCCTTAACTGAGACTTACTTAGCAGAGAAACCACAGTATCAATGGGGGCCGATGACTGTCCCGTCCGATGCCTATCTGGTGCTAGGAGACAATCGCAATAGCAGCTGTGATAGCCATGCCTGGGGTTTTATCCCTCGCGACCATATCATTGGTCGGGCATTTGTTCGATTTTGGCCAGTAGACCGTATCGGTTCACTTTCCAAACTGTCAAGAGACAGTTTACCTAACTGGAGTGATCAACAATTCAGATCCGAAATCCTCAATATACCTAACAGTAGAGCGTTTTTGTAGTCTCCTCAGGAGGCCTCAAGACTTCTCGGCGCTGAGGTCTAACTTAGGGGTTTAAGCTTGTGATCCAATCTCGCACCAAAGCATTCACCTGATCCGGCGCCTCGTCGTGAGGACAGTGACCTGCTTGGAGATAATGCTCCGTCAATTGAGGATAATGGCGGTGAAACCTGGCCCCTCGTTGGCGGGCGTTGATCCAGGGGTCGCCTTCTCCCCAAAGCATTAGGAGGGGACAGGTCATCTGAGTCAGTAGAACATCGATCTTTTCGCCTTGGGCAGATTTAAACACCGATGCAAAGACTTTAGCAGCGCCCGGATCGCAGGAGGGTCGGTAAATTTCCTCTACTAACTGATCGGTGATCGCACTTTTATTGAGATAGACCTTCTCTAGGGTTTTGCGAATCGTAGAGCGTCGTCGGACGTATTGGAACAACAGCCAGTTGGGTAAAGGTTGCAGCAGCAAGGTGCGGATAAATTTTGCGATCGCAGCTTGGATTGGATTGGGCGTTGGCGCGGGTTCAGTTTCGCTAAAGGGTCCAGCACTGTTGAGTAATGCAATACCCTGGGTTGATTCCGGGCGCTGGGCAGCCACACAGAGGCAAGCGTAGGCGCCTAGGGAATTGCCGACAAGTACCGCTGGGCGACCGATCACCTCAGTGATAAAGTCATGCAATTGATCGCGCCAAAGGTTGCCACTGTACTGCCAATCTGGTTTAGCGGATCGGCCAAACCCCAGTAAATCAATGGCCCAGACCTCAAAATCCTGTCGCCACTCGACAATATTTTTTCGCCAGTGGTCGGTGGAGGCCCCAAAACCATGAATCAGAAGTAGAGGGGAGCGCTGAAGGTGGGATGCTCCAGCCCGCGTATAGTAGATAGATTGATTTCGCCACTGCCAGTAGGCTCCGGTCTCTGGCGCGATCGCTGCTGTCATAACACCGCCCAATATCACTGAACCGTTAAGTAATGTTAACCAGTATTCATTATCCTACCGCAATGTTTTCCTATCCACCCATTCACCTATGCCTCATCTATCTTCATCATCTATCTTCAATATTCTTGCCATCCCCAAGGTATTTTGGATTTTAGATTTTGGATTCTTAGACTTGACTTTCCCCTATTCTCCTTATCTCCCCCATCCTCCCTCGCCTCTCTCCCCATCTCTCCCTGCCTCCCCATCTCCCCCTGCCTCCCCATCTCCCCCTGCCTCCCCATCTCCCCCTGCCTCCCCATCTTCCCCTGCCTCCCCATCTCCCCCTGCCTCCCCATCTCCCCCTGCCTCCCCATCTCCCCCTGCCTCCCCATCTCCCCCACCCCTAGCGTTTGGGATAGCGGGTTGAGGTGTAGGGTATAGGGTGTAAGGAATCTCTAAATGTCCATGTCATGGCAGCTTTATCTAGGCCCCGCAATGCTCAGCCCACTGTCCGAAAAAAGTATTGGTTCGAACGGTTAATGGCGATTTTGGTCTTGGCGAATTTTGGTTTAGTCGTATTTGACTTGAGCTATATCCCCTTCCGAGACCTCTATTTAAGATACTTGCCAGGGTTTACCCATTGGTATGGTGAGCGCTTCAGAGAGATTGGGCCAGAGCGCACCACGGCAGCCTATCTACAAACCGTCGAAGAGTTAGAGGATCAGATGGTGCAGGAAGGCTTGCGCTCTTCTGGCGCGGAAGAACTTCTGTCGGACTTGAGAAGGCGTAGTGTTGAGATAATCGATGAAAATCCCTTTGCAGTCGCCAACAAGTCCGGCGTCCTAGAGCAGATCAAGAATCGGATGCGCGATCGCATTGACACTGAATCTGCTAAACAGGCATTTGAGACTTTCTGGAGCAGAGATTATCTCGATCTCGAAAAAGTAGATTGGTTTAATAGAAATATTAAGCCACTGCTAGAGACAAACTACTATCGTCCTATTGGAGAGAATGGCGCCCCTAAAAATCTCTTCTGGCAAATAGATCGATGGTTTATAGCCCTTTTTGGCATTGAGTTTTTTTTGAGAACTTTATACCTAAGCCGTCGGTACAAGGGGACAAACTGGTTAGACGCCATACTATGGCGCTGGTATGATATCCTTTTGCTGATTCCTTTTTCGACATTGCCGATGTGGCGCTGGTTGTCGTTGTCGCGGATTATTCCGATGATGACGCGATTGAATCAGTCCAATCTGCCTATTTTGGAGCCACTGCGCAAACGAATTAACCGAATGTTTGTGACCAACTTCGCCATTGAATTGACTGAGGTTGTCGTCATCCGCATTATCGATCAAATGCAGAACCTGATTCAGGAAGGCACAATCTCCAACTGGCTGCTGCAATCAAATCCCAATCGCCCTTATATTGACATCAATGATGTTGATGAAGTTCAAGCCATCTCCCAGCGCCTGATTTCCGTTGTGCTTTACCAAGTTCTGCCAAAAATCAAGCCAGAACTGGATACCCTACTCCATCACAGCATCACCAGCGCCCTAAATCAGTCCCCTGCATATCAGGGATTCCAGAAATTACCTGGGATTGGGGATATCCCCAATCAAGTCGCTCAACAGATTGTGGCCGAAGTCTCTAAAAATGCCTATGGGGCCTTGACTAATGCTTTGGAAGACCCAGTCGGGGCGGAGTTGACTCAAAAACTAGTTCAAAACTTTATAAAAACGCTGAGGTCAGAAATTCAACAAGATCAAACTGTAGAGGAAATCCAATCTCTCACGACGGCTCTGTTGGAGGAAGTCAAGATTAACTATGTCAAACGGTTAGCGACAGAAGATTTAGAGCAGCTTCAACAAAAACCCTATCAAATCTATGAAGTGACCCAACGGAGTCAGTAGTTATCCCAGCGAAAACGGATATCAATCATCCTTAACTTCTGGGTCGGATTCAGATTCATGCGCTAGACTGTTGGATGCGGTGGACTTTTCTGAAGTTTACTTTCCCAGTTCGGAATGATTTCGTGGGAAGTGGGTGCGGGTTACCCACTTTTTTTAATGGAGTATTGCATGACTCATCCACTGGTTCCTCAAGTCATCGATTTGGCGTCGCCGCTAGCTCAGCGATTGGGGTTGGAGGTGGTTGGCGCTGTCTTTCAAACTAACCAGACGCCCCCTGTGTTGCGGATTGATGTTCGCAATCCTAATCAGGACACTGGTTTGAATGACTGTGAGCGAATGAGTCGCGCCCTTGAAATGGCTTTAGATGCGACTAATATCATTCCTGACGCCTATGTACTTGAGATATCAAGTCCGGGGATCTCGCCCAAGCTGACAACAGACCGAGAGTTCTCAGTTTTTAAGGGATTTGCAGTGCAAGTTTCACTGACAGAGCCCTATCAAGGCAAAAGAGAATGGGTTGGCAAGCTCATCCGTCGGGATAAAACGTCCGTATATCTGAATCTGAAGGGTAAGGCGATCTTGCTTCCCCGAGATTTAATTCAATCAGTCCAGTTAAGCAATCACCAGGATGTTTAGGATCACCTAAGAAGTTCCTCAGTTCCTCATATTCTTCATATATAGACTCTCGTAATCCCTATTGAATAATCAGCTTCGCTTCTTGGAGGTTTTTTGCAATGTCGATGGTTAGCCTACCCAACTTGCAGGATATGATCGACAGCATTAGTCGAGAGCGTAACCTCCCCAAACACGCTGTCCAGAATGCACTTCGAGAAGCCCTATTGAAGGGCTATGAACGGTATCGCCGGACCCAGCAACTGGGAGGTAATCATTTTGAAGAAGATTATTTTGACAACTTTGATGTTGAACTCGACCCAGAAGACGAAGGGTTCCGGGTGTTGGCCACCAAAACCATCGTAGAAGCAGTGGCGATTCCCGATCATCAAATCGCCTTGGCCGAAGTTCGAGAGGTCGCCCCCGAGGCTCAAGTAGGGGATACGGTGGTGCTGGACGTCACTCCCGAGCAGCGAGATTTTGGGCGAATGGCGGCGATTCAGACCAAACAGGTTCTGGCGCAGAAGTTGCGCGATCAGCAGCGCAAAATGATCCAGGAAGAGTTCCAGGATTTAGAAGGGACTGTTCTCCAGGCTAGGGTGCTGCGTTTCGAACGCCAGTCTGTGATTATGGCGGTTGGCAGCGGTTTTGGTCAGCCAGAAGTGGAGGCCGAACTGCTGAAGCGGGATCAACTCCCTAACGACAACTATCGGGCGAATGCAACTTTCAGAGTATTGCTGAAAAAGGTATCGGAAGGATCGCATCGAGGACCTCAATTATTGGTGTCCCGTGCAGATGCGGGTCTAGTCGTTTATCTATTCGCCAACGAGGTGCCGGAAATTGAAGATGAAGTGGTTCGGATCGTGGCAGTTTCCCGGGAAGCAAATCCCCCTTCCCGCTCTGTAGGCCCCCGGACCAAGATTGCTGTTGACACCCTGGAGCGGGATGTTGACCCGGTTGGGGCGTGTATTGGGGCTCGAGGATCCCGAATTCAAGTTGTCGTGAACGAATTGCGGGGGGAAAAGATTGATGTCATTCGCTGGTCGCCTGATCCTGCTACCTATATCGCCAATGCTCTCAGTCCGGCGCGGGTTGATGAGGTGCGCTTGGTGAATCCAGATGAGCGTCAGACTCATGTACTAGTGGCCGAGGATCAACTCAGTCTAGCCATTGGTAAAGAAGGGCAGAATGTGCGACTGGCCGCTCGGTTGACGGGTTGGAAAATTGATATTAAGGACTCTGCAAAATATGACTACGAGGCGGAAAACCGAAAAATTGAAGCGCTTCAGGCAGAAAAGCAGCGCTTAGAAGCAGAAGCGGCGGCAGAAGCGGCGGCGGCGGAAGCAGAAGCGGCGGCAAAAGCGGCGGCAAAAGCGGCGGCAGAAGCGGCGATGCCCCTTGAAAGTGAAGTGTCTGAGATGGTCGATGAGGTGACTACTGCCGCTTCTGAGGATGAAGCCTCGGTAGTCGCCCAAAGTGAGTCAACTTCTGAACTGACCGAAGAAGGAGAGGAAGCGGTTGATGAGGCGTCTGTAGTGGCCGAGGAGGAATACCAAGAAGAGGAAAAAGAGAAAGGGGAAGAATGAGCCTGATCGTAGAACATGGAGTAAGGGAAAGTTGAAACCCAACTATCGCCGTTGTGCTAGCTGCCGTAAGGTTGCCCACAAACAGGCTTTCTGGCGAATTGTCAGAGTACATCCCTCACGGGCGGTACAATTAAATGAAGGGATAGGACGTTCTGTCTACCTATGTCCCCAAGCAGACTGTCTTCGGACAGGTCAAAAAAAAAATCGGCTGGGGCGATCGCTTAAAGCGCCCATCCCAGCAGAGTTGTATGATGTCCTTTGGGATCGATTGAAAACTGCAGAACTGGCTGAATCAGAGTCAAGTCTATCCGGCTAGTTAAGCGGTGCTCTTGAAAGGATCTATTAAGTAGGTGCTGAGCGACACGATTCCTCAATCAAAAGTAGGATAGTAGGCTCAAAATTATTCAGCTCCCTGTTCATTGAACAAATCACTGACTATCCTCATAAGAGAGAGCAAGACATTTAGTGGGCGAGGAGGGCTGTTTTATTCTTAACCGGCAATTTTAGTAGTTTGCGCTGTCTATTTAACAGAGGGAGAAAGGAAACTGAACAAGCGATTTGATCGAGTTATGTAGCTATGTAGTTTCGTGAGAGCAGTAGATCGCTATGTAACAAATAATTCAAAATTTTCAGAGGGGGGAAGTGGATGAACACCGGCAAGGTCAGGATATATGAGTTATCTCGAGAACTCAACCTGGATAATAAGGATATTTTGGCGATTTGTGAGCGCCTAAATGTTTCTGTAAAAAGTCATAGCAGTACAATTACAGAAAGTGAGGCGGAGCAAATTCGATCGGCGGCGAGTAAGCACGTCGCTAGCAGTTCTACTGTTAAGAAAGTTGGTTCTAGTAAACGTCAATCGGTGAGCAATAAGTCGACAAACGGTGCTCGACCCCCTGTCAAAAAGCAGCAAATTCTGGAAATTAGACGACATCGTACTTCTGCAATGTCGCCTAAGCCTCCAGAATCGCCTCGAAGCCCTGATCAACCCGCTACTCAGGCAGTGAGTTCTGCAGCGCCGCCCAAACAGAGTCCCGAAAAGGTGCTAACTCCGCCCAATCGCCAGGAACAATCGGTAGTTCGTCCGTCTCCGGAACCGGTAGTCAGTCTGTCTCAAGAAGCAGAAAAAGTTTCATTAGAGCCCTCATTGGCGTCTGTCGATCTGCCTCAAGCGCCTACCCCTCCTCGAATTCCCGCCAAAGTAGCAGCATCTGCGGCCCCTCAGATTTCTTCGAGGCCCACTTTGGTGAAACCCCCTGCTCGCCCTGTAGCCAAAGCGCCCAAGCAGCAATCCGCTCCAGTTGATTCACCAACCGTAAAGCCGGATAAAGCATCCGTAAAGCCGGATAAAGCATCCGTAAGGCCGGATAAAGCATCTTTGGAGGTATTGGAACAAGCGCCAAAGCCCCCTAAAATCAAGCGTCCGATACAATCGGATCAGCGCATTCCGATTCGAGAGGTGGGAGATGAGCCAGTCACTCTAAAACCGAAGCAGATGCCTGAGTTGCGTCGGCCGAAACTGGTCAAATCGCCGCCTTCTGCTGCCGCTA
>JAKSDM010000863.1 GCA_022360135.1 Pseudanabaenales cyanobacterium
CATCGACTATTTAAGTCAGTAGATGAGTTGAAAGATCTATTAGATAGATTGTTGAATGAAGGTGAATTGATAATCAAATGGCATCGAAAGATAAAGAACAAGGGAAATAATCATATTGCAGCTTAAATGCTCATGAGCTTATTACCCTCGGGGGTGCTTTTTATACCATTTTTCCTGGTTCCACAGGCAGAGCCTGGGATCGAGGGGGGAGAGGGGAACCACTTGGTCTCGATAAGGACTGGAAGCGGGAGCTTCCCAACTGAGGTTCCCAAGCTCGAACTTGGGAACGAGAAATCAACTTGGGAACGAGAAATCCGCTTCACCCATTAATGCCGACAGTCCCCTATGGGTCAATGTTTACAATCCATTGCCAATCAAAATAAACGGCCTCCAATAATAGGGATGACTTAAGTCCCCTGGGTCAAGGTCTAAACCACTCTCAGCCAGCGCCAGCTCAAACCCGCCCCGGTGACGCTCCTCCCCGGCTCGAATCAGAGCAATTTGGGCTTGTTGCAGCGCTTCAGCTTTGGTCAGGCCGCCTCGACTCAGGGCATCGTAGAAGGCATTCATCAACAACTGGGCGCCGCCATCATCGACCAACCAGAGGGAGGCAATAGCCGCATCCGCTCCCGCTAGTTGCATCTGATAGCCAAACCCTAATATCTCCTTGCCATCCCCCAGAGGGATATCCCCCAACGCCGTTTCGCAGGCGCTGAGGACGATTAACTCCACATTGGGGAAGCTCCATCCGTCGATATCGGTCAGATTGGCGTGTTCGCCATTGCCAAACACAATGAAAGAGTTTTCGGGGGGACCCGGATTGAAGGCGGCGTGGGTGGCCAGATGCACAATTCGATAGTCATCCATCTCAAACAGAATGCCCGGGTCAAACGCCTGGTTCAGACGCTGCACTGTCTGGGGAATCAATCTGGCCAGGGTTTCCACTTCTTGACCGGCATAGGTCAGCCCTGTAAACGGCCAACTTTTATTCCCTACCTGTACCTGATACTCCCCTTCGGTGAAAGCGGCGGCCAGCACACTGAAAGCCCCAGGAGACGGCGGATTGTCCAGATCATCCAGACTGGCGGCGGTGATGTTATTAACGCGATACGTCTGGGCCAGCCATTGTTCGCCATCGTGCAGCGTCGCCAAGGGAATATAGCGCAATTGTTTATCCGGGGCGTAAATAATAGTGTCCGCCCTAGCCTGAGCCAGGTCATCGGCAATGGGACGAATCAGCCAGTCGTAGAGCTGCTTGGCTGGGGTCTCGGCATCTCGGCCTGACGCCTCCAGGGCATAGCGAAAATTACCAATCACGCGATTGAGTTCGAGTTTGTCAACCACGGTTGTCCGTCGCACCGGAGCCGCGTCCGCTGTGACCAGGATCAACTCCAGGCGATCGTCCAGCACCAGGGGATAGAGCACCACCGCATTTTGTCCCTGTTTTTGCAGATTCTGCAGATTGTTCCGCAGGTCGTTCAGCTCCGTCAACTCCGGGTTCGCTGCCTCTGTAGTTCGTCGCAATCGGACCACCTGAACCGCCACAACTTCACTGGCCAAAAACTCTCGAAACTGCTTTAAGACCAAATTCTCCAACTGCCGCAGTTCAACCACCCGAGCCGCCTGTTCCTCAGTCCGTTCCGCCACCAGAATTGCCGCCAGTTGCGCCCGTTCCCGGCCCAACTGAATCAGCTCATTTTCAGCCGCTTCATAGAGCTGCAGAATTTCTGCTTCCGCCTGCCGAATCACCACCCCAGATTCAGTTTGAGCATTGCCTCGAACCCCCCGCAGATACTCATCTAATTCCTGCCCCTTGAGCAGGTCCAACACCCGCTGTGCTTCCAGCACCCGGTCTTGCAGCAGGAGCAAATCAGCTAAATCGCGATAGGTGTCTTCAATGGTATTGGTGTAAGACTGCTGCAGGCCCTGCTCCAGGGCGCGATTGCTGTCGCGAATCGCTTCGTAGACATTGACCGCTTGTTTGAAAAAGACAATCGCTAGCTCCGGCTGATCTTGGTTTTCCAATAGATAACCCAGATTGCCCAGGATTGTGCCTTCGCCTGAGCGATCGCCGATGTCGCGAGCAATGGCTAAAGATTGCTGATAGTAGTCGAGGGCCTGGGGATAGTTCCCTAGAGAATCGTAGACAGCGCCAATGTTGTTCAGGGCAATGCCTTCGGTGGCGCGATCGCCGATGTCACGGGTGATAGCTAAGGATTGTTGATAGTAGTCGAGGGCCTGGGGATAGTTCCCTAGCAATTGGTAGACAAGGCCAATGTTGTTCAGGTTAATGCCTTCGGTGGCGCGATCGCCGATGTCGCGAGAGATGGCTAAGGATTGCTGATAGGTGTCCAGGGCCTGGGCATAGTCCCCTAGCGATTGGTAGACAAAGCCAATGTTGTTTAGGGTTCTGCCTTTGTTGGCGCGATCGCCGATGTCACGGGTGATGGCTAAGGATTGTTGATAGTAGTCGAGGGCCTGAGGATAGTCCCCTAGCAAACGATAGACTTCACCAATGTTGTTCAGGGCAATGCCTTCGCCTGAGCGTAGCGCTTTGCTTAAGCCATAGACTTCGCCAATTTCCCGATAGATGGCCAGTGCTGCTTGATAGGACTGCAGCGCTGCTCGAAACTGACTGACCCGATATTGCTGACTTCCCTGCTCCAGCATTTGGTTGGCTTCAGCTTGTCTGAGGGCGCCCTGACTCAAGACCGGCCCGCTTTCCCCTGACAAAATGGTGAGATTATAGTCTCCCCGACCCTGATCGTCATAAGCATTCGCCAGCACCCGATAAGCGCCGTCTACCGGCAAGGTAACCGTTAGCCAAGAATGCTGATTACCCGGTTCGATGTCATCGTTTTCTTCGATCGTCTGTCCGGTCGGATCCTGCAGAATCAGATAAGTATCGAACCCGAGGCTTTCCAGGGTGATACTGATGGTTTGCCCGGCTTGCCCCTCAAAGGTGTGCTCGTCGTACAAACTGCCATCATCCAGGGTGGCGTCCCCTGGCTCCAACGCCGCCTCTACTTGTAACAACGGCTCTGTTTCAGCGGTGGCTTGGGCGATCGCCGGGGGAGCGATGAACCCCAGTGAGGCGATTAATAGGGGGGTAAACGCTACGCCTGGGCTGCTAATCGGTAATCCCATCATTTGACAGATCAGGCCCCACTATCTAGTCCCAAAGGACTAAATTGATTTAGTCCTTTGGGTACAGTCAGTTTAGGAGTTGCGATCCAAGCGTTGAAGCAGGGGGGTTTCCTAGGATATGAGTGTCATTGAATTTGACCTTTAGCCACTCAACACAAGGAGACAGTCACCATGACTTTGCGACGTTTTCTTCTAATCACCGCCGTTTCCATTCTGATTCCTACAGGCAGCGCTCTAGCCCTAACCGAGGCTCAGTTCAACAGTCCAGATATGCTGGCTCAGCGCTCTTCCCCGAATCGTCCTGATTTTGATCATGACGATTATGAAGAGCGCCGAGAAGATTATGAAGAGCGCCGAGAAGACTTTGAAGACTGTTTCGATGAAGATGACGGAGATGATCGGCGCGAGTGTTTCGAAGATTTGCAGGGTGATCGCGACAATTTCCCAGAGCGGCGATCGGGGGAATCTTGGAGAAGAGGGGGCCCTGACGACTTAGACGGTGATTTTGCAGACTGTTTCGATGAAGATGACGAAGATGATCGGCGCGAGTGTTTCGAAGATTTGCGGGGTGATCGCGACAATTTCTCAGGGCCGCAGTCGGGGCAATCGGGGAGAAGAGGGTGGCCTGACGCGGGGCGATTCGGGCCAACTCGAAGATAACCAGGCGTTGGCAATGGAACTCTAACCCAACGAGGTTAGGCTAGTTGGGCGGTTGTGGCGGGGTGGGCGTCAGGAGGGCGTCAGATGTATCGGTCGCCCTCCTGCGCCTCTTCCCCTTCTGCTTTTCAAACGGAGAGGCGATCGCGTCTCCGTCGACTACTTTAAGAAACTGTAGCGGCCTGATTCATGGCGATGCCACTGGTTCTTGCGAGCACCCTCCGCCAGAATATTTGAGATTCGGTTACGAGCGCCTTTGCGAGCAGTGGGGGGGATTGTTCTCACCACAACGGTATCCACCACTTCTGCAATCTCAAACACTTTTTTAGGGTGAGTTTGCAAAATCCCAGACACAACCGTGGGTAACGGCGTCTGGCCATACTCGTCGCGCATATACTCCTGCCATCCTCGACGAGTTGACTTC
Organism: Pseudanabaenales cyanobacterium; assembly: GCA_022360135.1. GTDB lineage: Bacteria > Cyanobacteriota > Cyanobacteriia > Phormidesmidales > Phormidesmidaceae > JAKSDM01. The sequence goes on from JAKSDM010000863.1 coordinate 4,229, forward strand.
GGGCTGTTAGCGGCTTTACGCAGCTGAGTAGGTTTGTTTTTCGCCGCCTTTGCCCCTTGCCTTGAGGATGCCTTGGTTGGCTTCTCCGCCGATGAGTCAACCGACTCGTCAGCGATCGGAGTGGGCGCTACGGCGACAGTCTTGTCGGCTGCAGTCGTCTTATCGGGATCAAATATCTCTAGTACCGATTGGAGACTGGCGCGCTGAGCTTGAATAGCATCTAGTTGAGCGATTAGCTGGGTTTCCTGCGCCGCCAAGTCAGAGTCAGCCGCCAAGAGTTTCGCGAGAACTGGATCAGACATCTTGTTACCTATCGTGAAAAGCTTTTAAAGAACAAACGTTACTGACAGAAAAGCCTAGCAGTGATTTGTAAAAAGAGACGACCGCCGCGAAAAAACTCCGACACGATAGCCGGAGCCTTAGCGTGAATACTGGGGAGAGGGAATTTACTTACTCAGAATTGATAGTTTCGCTGGTAACTAAACCATCAGCGATAATTACTTTGTAAATTCACTGAAATATCTCGTCAGCAATCAGCTGATTCTATCTAGTTCAACCCAAACATGGCTAAGCTGCATAATCGAACATCGTGTCTAGGTAGATGCGAGAGGTGTTGCGATCGCTCTGGCCATTTTGGAGCAGAAACAGTGATAGGGCGGCGCAGAATACCCGGTCTTGGTCCCACATGGAGTGAGTTTCCAAAAAGTGCTTAAGAGACTCATGGAGTTCTTCGGGAATCTCGGCCAGAATGCTAACCGTTATTGTATTCATCTGGAACCTCTCATCATGTTGCAATGGTTGCGGCGCATATAAATTGTGGGCTTACCTCCAACAAGCAGCCAAAAATTAGCATCTCTGAATTGCAGTAGCCTGACCGCCGCCGCCTTCCCAAGAAGGAGTTGGAGCCAGTTCAAATCAGAGTGCTTATATCAGCAGGTCGAATTATTTTGGTTCAAGCAGATTAGGTTGTCAATGCGGCGCGGTGGCGCAAGTTACTTCAGACAAATGTCAGCTTTACGAAAGAATTAGGGTTTCAGTTCCCAGTTTGTTACACAACTTTACCTCTAAGGCTATTTCCAAAGGTTGAACAGTCTCAGTCCCCAAAAACCCAAGAAATCCGGAAAACCCTCGTGTTGCCGTTTGACTCTGGGGAAAATTCGGACAAGTCTGTGGAAAAAAATCACTGGCTCTGTGGAAAAACTGTGGATAAGTTTGGGAAAACCCAAATCAAAAATAAGAAATATTAAGACCTCAAAAAGTCAACGGTTTATAAATTTTGCTCTGTAAGCATCAAGATATAAGAGGCAAACTAAATCTCCTAAAACCCAGTCAATAAAAGCGATCCTCGATCTTTTCTGGAAAGCCGTAACCTTTAACATTTGAGGGCTAACTCAGGAGAGACGGCGCTAGTTAATACCTGCAGGGTTGAGCGATCGCCCATCCACTTGTAACCGTCTTACTCCTGGTCGCGATGTTTCCCTTCTAACCTCTGCTTGTCCTACTTGGGCTTTGGCGCTTGGCTCGGGACCCGGCGGCCAACGCGCCTAAAGCCAAGAGCCCCAACCCAGAAGCCGGTTCAGGAACGGTCTGCAAACCTAATGTGTCGGACGCAGCTTGGGCAATTATCTCACCCGCTCTGGCGGTTGGGTGATTGTCGTCCCAGTACAAAAACTCGTCCGGATTTTCACAAACTCCATCAAACCTGAATCCAGGCATGAAGTTGATTAAGCACGGGTCATCCACATTGGTAAACCCAAATTGATCCGGATTGGCGACCACCTCCGCCAGCAGAGAATTCACATCAAACGTGGTAATGTTGACGTCGGGCAGCCCTCTCAATTGATCCAATTTCTGTTCCAAGAGCAGATTATGTTCAGCCGTTAAATCATTGAGTTGATTGGAAATGCTGGGATCTATCTGTTGATCGAGCAAATCGGCGAAAGGTGTCCCTCCCAGAGACGGTAAATTAACCACTAAGAAATCTTTGGCGCCGACATCAATCAGCGTTTGCACTGCTGCCGATATATTGGAGGTTGTCTGATGCGGCAACGCTGGGAGGGGGACGGTGAGTGAGTTTGGGTTAAAAAAAACCTCGTTGTAGTCATTGCCGCCTGCCCAAAGGACATAGAGCGCGCTGGAGTCAGCAGGCGCCACGGTGGTCAGATCTGTGAAGGTCTCAATCTGCTGCTGCAATCCTGGTAATAGCGGACTGCCGACATTTAAATCTGAGGTGAGCGCTCCACCAAAAGCGAAGTTAATACCCTGGCTGGGTGGGAGAATTGCACCTGTCAAAACACCCGGTAAAACATCCGTGGATAGGGCGGGCGTTAAACTCAACTCATTGGCAAGGTTATCGATCCAGAGCGGACCATTAGAAAACTTCTGAGCGTAGGGCGGACTTGGCGGAGAGCCTGTGAGGTTGAACAAATTACCCGTATCGACCAGGCTATCGCCAAAAATATTGAG
>JAKSDM010000739.1 GCA_022360135.1 Pseudanabaenales cyanobacterium
TTCCTGCAGAACTTACCGCTGGTGACAATTTCCAATCATCAGGCATGCACAGATTCTGCCTGTATAGAAGCCCCCAGGATAATGTTGTTTCGCAGACCCAACGGCCAAGTTGGGTATCTCATGCATGCAGCTTTACCTCTGGACTTGTTGCAGAGAATGTCTGGCGAGCCGTTAATTAACTTAGCTCTGCAGACGCTAGAAAAAGCTGGTTTTCCTAGTGTTCTCAGGCAATTAGTGCAACTATCCCCGCCGGTGAACCTGCTAAAGCGTCCGTACTACATTCACCGGGCTGTGATTTCAGATACCGTGCCCTTGCCTAGCACAGCGACTGCTCACTCTAAAGGCCATACCGTCGGAATTCAACCTGCTTGGAGTACCGGGCGAGTGGTATTAGTGGGTGATGCAGCCCATGGCATGCCTCCCTTTACGGCTCAAGGGGCAAATCAAGGATTTGAAGACGCCGCCGCCGTTGCAACCCTAGTCGCTCATATTGGGGCGGAGAATCATTGGGATGACCCCCAAGCTGTCGCCGCCGCCTTCGAGAAATATGAGCAGCTTCGTCGTCCATTCATGGTTAAGGTTCAGCAGGCAACTATGGAACAGCTTACCTTCCGATCAGAAAAAGAGTGGCGGACGTTTGCTCAACAGGTGTATTGTCGTAATTTTGATCGGGTGATGGAAGCGCTGCTGTAGGAGGTATCATCCGCCCTCTGCCTGCTCCTTATTCACCGGTAAAGGATGGAGTCATTTTCTGCAGAAACGCCTTTGTTCCTGCTCGAAAATCATGAGTTGAGGCGACTAAGCCAAAGTAATCTGCGCCCAGCATGGCTGATTCTTCCAAGGTCAGATTGAGCCCCCGATGAAGGGCTTCCCAGGTTAACCTGACAGCAATCGGCGCCTGAGATAGGATGTCATGAATGAGGGATTCTGTTTCTGAGAAAAGGTTGTCAGTCTCAACGATTCTGTTGATCAATCCTATCTGCTGCGCTTCTTCAGCGCTAATAAGATTTCCAGTAAGCAACAATTCTGAAGCACGCCCTTTACCGATCAGGCGTGGCAGTCGGGTCGTTCCGCCAAAGCCTGCGATCGCGCCAATACGAACCTCGGGATGTCCTAGTTTGGCATGGGGCGCAGCCAAACGAAGCATACAAGCCTCGGCTATTTCTAGCCCACCTCCAAGCGCATAGCCATTGATAGCGGCAATCACAACTTTGCCTAAAGCTTCAATTTTGTGGGTCACCGTAACCGCAAGTCGGGCAAATTCTTGCACCTCAAGCGGTGTCGCCTGATTGAGATATTGAATATCAGCGCCAGCAGAAAAAGCCTGTTCACCTGCTCCTGTAATAACGATAGCTTTAACCCCGTCATCTATCTTAACATTGTCGAAAATAGATGAAAGTTGCTGTAGGACATCCCGACTCAAGGCATTAAGCATTTTGGGCCTATTTAGGGTAATCCAACCGATTTCATTTTTGATGTGATACAGTACCGCATCCTTCTCTATATTCCCTGCCATCTCCATAGCGCTTTACACCATCATGCAGCTAGAATCCCAATTATTAAACAGAAGATTTATTTTTTTACTCGCGTATGTCAACGACATAGAGCATTGCCGCTTAGCTTTATCACCCGTGTTACGCCATAAAGGTTGCAGGCGGATGTTGCAGATCTTGCTCAGGATCGCCTAACTTCCGCACTGTTGCTGCAAACTCCAGAAGAACACCACCCGGATCGAAAAAAGGGATTCATGAGGCTTCTTCCGATCTCAATCAGACTGCTGCTGACTTCTCCCAAACCGCTGAATAACGCCAAA
>JAKSDM010001801.1 GCA_022360135.1 Pseudanabaenales cyanobacterium
AGTGTGGTTCGTGTCCGAGACGAAGAGAAGTACAAGCAACGCTTTGCCCACTTCAGCCAATTCTACGAAGCCGTCAAAGGCTATCCCTATCCCCTCGACTACGATCGCCAATACACCCTAGACCACCTTCCCGACCAAAACCTCCTCATCCTCGGCCTCAACTCCGCCTGGAACCTCGACCACCACTACCGAGACCGCGCCAGCATCCACATGGACGCCCTCAGTAACGCCCTCACTAAAATCCGCCGCAATTCAGACCAATACCAAACCTGCCTCAAAATCGCCGTCTGGCACCATCCTCTCGACAGCCCCTGGAACGATCGCATCACCGATCAAAGCTTCCTCGAACAACTCGCCGTCGCTGGATTTCGCCTCTTCCTCCATGGCCACATTCACACAGCCGAAACCAGCCTCTACCGCTACGACATGAGCGCCAATGGCCGCAAACTCGATCGCATCTGCGCCGGAACCTTCGGCGCTCCCACCCGCGAACTCATCCCCGCCTATCCCTGGCAATACAATTTGCTCACCCTCCAAGGCGACTGCCTCACCGTCTACACCCGCCGCCGCGAAGCCGAAAACGGAGCCTGGAAACCCGACGCCCGTTGGAGCCAAGGACCCGGGCAATTGCCACTAGACACTTACACTATTGAGTTATAGAACAGCGGTACAGCCGTCCAGGAAATGCTCGATCTGGCCCCCCGTGTTAGCGCCAACTAGATTTATAGAATGAAAGTCAGGGAAATCATAAGATTAATTGAGAAAGATGGATGGTATTTGGCGCGTACTCGTGGCAGTCATCGGCAATACAAGCATTCCGAAAAGTCAGGATTAGTGACAGTTCCCGGTAAGCTAAGCGATGACCTGGCTCAAGGAACACTCAACATTATTTTGAAGCAGGCAGGACTAAAGCCATGATGAAGTATCTGATTGTGATTGAAGCAACCCAGACTGGCTATTCAGCGTACTCGCCGGATTTACCGGGCTGTGTCTCTACTGGGGCGACTCGCGATCAGGTTGAGCAGATGATGCGAGAAGCGATTGAGTTTCACCTGGAGGGGTTAAAGCTTGAGGGTATGGAGATTCCCCAGCCCTCGACCACCTCTGCCTATGTTGAGGTTGCCGCGTAATTGGGTTGGTGAAGTGGACGGGCTAATGTTTACTTGACCTCCAACAGTTAACCCAGTCCATCCAAAGTTGGGGGGAAACAGCATCCGAAAATTAAACCGGGTTGGGTAGCCTGGTAAGCGTTGCTGAACAGTTGTCCCATCCATCTCAACCCGTTGTGGGAGAACGCGATCGCCCTTAGAACCGACATTCCCCACTTCAAAATATATTACAAACCAGTTTGTTCTAAGCCTTCTCAGCAGATAATTACAGCAGTTTTGAAGTCCGCCGCGATGGGGCCGATGTCGCCCTGAAAGGCTTTAAGAGCCTCGTTTCTATTTCTCAGTAGTGATACGCCAGTTTTGACCTCAGACGCTCCCTGAGCGAACAGCAATGTCATAAGAGGAGGGCATGGAATGAAATTTCTCGCCGTTCATCCGAGTGCCTTGATGTACTCGAAAATCTTTCTCAGACTGGAGCCTTTGGGCTTGGAGCTGGTAGCGGCAGCAGCGCAGCGGCATGGGCATGTGGTGAAGTTGATTGATCTACAGGTGGAGTCTGATCGGGATTACTTGCGATTACTCCGTGTCTGGCAACCTGATGTGATTGGATTTTCGGGTAATTATCTGGCTAACATCCCAGAAATTATTGATCTGGCTAAGGCGACCAAAAACCTGCTGCCGGACAGTTTTGTGTTTGTCGGCGGTCATAGCGCCTCGTTTATCGCCCAGGAGTTGTTAGATCATGGAGCCGGGGCGATCGATTGCATTTTGAAAGGGGAAGGTGAGGCTGCTATTGGTCCTTTGCTGGACGCTGTAGCCCAGGGCCGCAGCGTCGTCAGTCAGGTTCCTGGGGTGGTCACCGCCGAGGGGCCGGGGGTCGCCCCGGCCTTTGTAGAAGACCTGGATGCGCTCCTGCCAGCCCGGGATTTGCTACGCCATCGACGGCAATATTTCATTGGTGTGCTGGATCCCTGTGCGTCGATTGAGTTTAGTCGCGGTTGCCCCTGGAACTGTTCCTTCTGTAGCGCTTGGACTTTTTATGGCCGCAGTTATCGCACCAAAAATCCAGAGCGGATTGTTGAAGAGCTGGCTCAGATTCGCGAACCAGGCGTG
>JAKSDM010001063.1 GCA_022360135.1 Pseudanabaenales cyanobacterium
AGGCGGTCGTATTGTTCTTGCGTTTGCTCGATCAAGGAGTCAGCTTCACCGAAAGTTCCGGCATTATTGAAGGCAAAGTCGAGGTGATCAAAAGTAGAGATCACCTTTTCTAGCATTCTCTGAATGTCTGCTTCTTGAGTAACATCAGTTTCGATAAAAACCCCATTACCTCCGGCTGCTTTCACCAGCTGAATGGTTTCGTCGCCTTCAATTTGGCGACGACCTGTAACAACGACACTAGCGCCTTCTTGGGCAAATGCAATCGCGGTCGCCCGACCAATTCCAGATGTGCTACCTGTAACCAGCGCCACTTTACCTGCAAGATTCGCCATCAAAATACTCCCAAAAGCAATGTATTGAACAAAAATCAACAACGATAAATTTGAGCACTGTTGCTATTCCACTTTTGGGCGCTTACAATCCGAGCCACAAGTATGTACAAAAAAGTGTTGTACTTACCCAAAAGTGTGTATATGGATTCCTCATCTCCTCAAGCTCGTGCCTTAAATCATGCCTCTGGTGTGCGCAGGACGCTTGACCTCGTTGCAGATAAATGGACTGCACTGGTGATCATGGCGCTCATTCAGGATAAAAAGCGATACAGCGAATTGCATCGAAAAATCGAGGGTATTTCGCAAAAAATGCTGACTCAGACGCTGCGAAGATTAGAAGCAAATGGTTTAGTTCAACGCAAAATTTACCCAGTTGTTCCACCAATGGTTGAATATTCTTTAACATCGCTAGGCAAGACTCTAGTTGAGCCGCTTCAAGCTTTATGTCGCTGGTCATCTGAGCATTTTCATGAGATTGAAGCAGCTAGAGCTAAGAGCGAATATCGTTGATGAAGATAATAGGAATCGTAATAGATTATCATAAACGAGGGTTCTGAGCTTCCAAACCCTTGATGTAAGTGGATAGACTTGATTCGAGGCGATCGCCCTTTCTCCCCTCACCCAGGATCAGGTCGAGGTCGCCAGGGCATCGCTTTGTGGATATGCAATTGAAGTGGATGATTGCTTGATACAGTATTCTCGTTTTGAGAACATCAGAATACTATCCTGGTAAAGCTAATATGCGCATCATCAGTTGCAAAATACTTCGTGAGTTCTGCCAAAAGCATGCGGATTCCTGTGACGCACTCTATAACTGGTACAGAATCGCAAGTAAGGCTGACTGGCGAAATCTTAACGATGCTCAAAAAACCTACAAGACAGCTGAAGCAGTTGGCAACTTTACTGTTTTCAATATCAAAGGGAATCGTTACCGCTTAATTGTTGACATTGTTTATAATTACCAAAGAATTTATATCAAGTATATTCTGACCCACGCTGACTACGATAAAAGAACATGGAAAAATGCCCCTTACTTTTAATTCAAACAATTACACAAACCTACTCGTCAAATATCAGCCAAAAGTCATCAAGACAGAAGTAGAAAATGAGCGTGCGATCGCTTTAGCTGAAGAACTAGAACATAATCTCCATAGAACCCCTGAAGAGGAAGCCCTGTTGGAGCTTCTCGTTATCTTAGTCGAAAAATTTGAGGAAGAACACTATTCCATTCCACAACAAACACCTCATTCTATGTTGCTTCATCTGATCGAAGATAGTGACTTAAAACAAGAAGACTTAGTGGGGGTTCTTGGCTCTAGAGGCGTCGTTTCTGAAGTCGTCAATGGCAAAAGAGGCATTAGCAAGTCCCAAGCGAAAGCGTTGGCGGCTTTCTTCAATGTAGAGGTAGGATTGTTCATTTAGCCACTGCTAATCAAATCACATAAATTACAACTGAAATGCTATTCAGCTATGGCTAAACCTATAGCAATTCTCACTTGGGTTGAACACATCTCGTGAAGGCGGGGTGTGGGGTGTAGGGTTTAGGGTTTAGTCAATGCAATTGAGAACCGCTATAGTTGGGCGGATGAGGTAAAGTGATGACGCCAGCGCCAACCACACCTGCAAGATGGACAGTCGGATAGTACATTATTCCCATCGGTTCGAACATTCGCTGCAAAGGTCCGCATCATTGTCACAACTGTCCGGACAGTTGTGACAATGGTTCATTTACTTGCAACAAATGTTCACACGTTTGTAACTCACGCCCGAACATGGGTTACTTTCCTCCGAACATTAGCTACTCGAGCCCGAACATTAGTTGCTTCCGTCCGAACATTTGTTATAGCGATTTTCAATCGTACTTGAAGATAAATCCTACCCCCTACCTTCTACTCCCGGGAAACCCGCTGTCAATCAATCTCAGCGAAGTGTTCTAGCAAGAGCCGATGCACAAAAATATAGCCGCCCCCCACCCGTTGCACGAATAAACGCTTAGCGGCATAGTCCAGGAAATCGGCATAGTCCCGGGGAATTTGCCCATGCAGGTAAAGCACAGACCGCAAGGCTATATGCTGGGCGCAGGCCAACCCCCCTTCCGCAAACAAGCCGACGAATAATGTACTAGCGAACAAGGCAGCAACCATCGTCTCGGTTTCATCCGGCTCAAGCGCCATATCCACCAGGCTGGACAGTATTCCTTAACCCAGCAGAAAAACGGCCAGCGACACCATCAAGACTACGACCGAATTTTTGGCGGAATTCCAAATCCCCTGATTGGGTAGCGGGGGATAGCTGGGCGCTGCTGAAACATACGCCGGATATAGGTGTCGAAGAGGGTTTGGCGTTGGTTATGCGTCCCCAGATCATAAATGGCCTCAGCCGATAGTCCCTCATAGGCTAGGGAAATGATATTTAAGAAAAGCGGGATTTCCGCCAGTCGCCGCAGGGAGTTGGGGTCTTGCATCTGTAGTTCCGGATCCATTCCATCTTTAAGGCCGTCCTGACGCCTGTCAGCTTGTCTCCGGCTCGGCTCAAGTAGTGGTCAATCTGATCCAGATTTAAGGGTTGGATGTAAATGGCCCCTTGAAACCGCAGCGCCGGTTGCAGTGCTTCAAAGTCTCGAATCCGGCAGCAGACCACGATCTCTGTGGCCCCGTGGTGGCGGCTGAACTGGTTGATGGCTTCCAGGCAAGCCGCTCGCTTGGCTTTAGTCACTTCATCCAGCCCGTCTAACAGCAAAATCAACTGTTGCTGGGCCCCCCAGCCTTCCCCCAGCTTTGATGCTGCTGGCGAATTTAACACTTGGAAATATTGACGCCGAAGTGGGGGGTTTTTAGGCCCCCCAGCCCCCAATTCTGGGGGAGCATATCCTCAAAGTCCCCCAGAATTGGGGGATTTAGGGGGCCTTCGGCCGTGCTCACAATGTTACGAAATAATTCGCCAGCAGCATCAGCTTTTGGGGAATTTGGTATTTGCTGTTGAGCTCTTCAACCAGCCACGCTTTTAAGCTGGCTGGCTTTGATGTCTTCTCCGGGGACCGTCTCCCATCAGCTTTTCCTGGCCTCGACCGTTGCATTTGCCGATTTCAGCGTATCGCCCAGGGAACATGTTAAGTGGGTCCCGATCCTGAAGTTTTGAGGCCATTTCAGTAAAACCCTTATTCAACAAAACTTTCGGCGATAGAGTTAGTTTGAGCAATTCTGACTGTAATGCGTGTACAAACAAAATTTTAGTAATTAAATATACTTTAACTTTCGTATTTTCACCTTATTAGGAAGGAAAATGTCCCCTGTTCTGTACAATCGAGGTCAAAGGCCAAGATCGCCTGAAATGCTTATCTATAAAAGGCTAAAGCTTAGTTGCAAATAATCTGGTCTCAGTTGCAGGGCTGAAAATGCCTTAATTGCAGGTTGAGGCGTTTATGATTGCAGGCTGCAACAGCTAATAAGCCTTGTCTGACAGACTTAATTCCTGACGTTGTTTCTTTCGTCTGTACCTCCCGCTACAGGGTTGAATTTTAAATTACTTAAAGTTTTCATGAAGCACACCGCAATTCTCTTTAGGTAATTTGTGCGCTGCAATACAATACGTCTTACATGGGCTAATTAGAGGCTTTGTATATCGAGGGGTTTGTGTAACATCTAAATCGATTGAATATAAATCGACAATGATGGAGCAATCGCTAGGGTTTTCAATAGCAGCGACCCCTTATTTGTCCAATATTTAACAAAAAATAAGATGAGCCATTTTATCCCTTTCTTTAAGGAAGAAGAACTCATTGGACAAGCTAGCTTAGAAATGAAGTTTCAAGATAAGCACTTGGTTCGATGTCTCACCTTTGCTAAGCATTGTCTTCGAAAGGCCATCAATATCTGTCAACAAGATATTGCAGCAGGGATATATTGCATATTGACGGAGAGCGATACTCACTTTGCAATCTGGCGAGAGCAACCTTCAGAAAGTCAAAAGGGTGGGGTTGAAGCAACTCCCAAATTGCAACCTCAACTTAACAATCCTCAGATGTCCCGCTCCAAAGAGGAGGAAATTTCATCCCAAATTGAAGCGTTTGAATTAGTTTATGCGGCTTCTCCACCCGTTACAGATGTAAATTACTCAACCCCCCGCTCAGCTTTCCTCGCTCTCTTCAATCAGGAACTGGCGCAACACATTGGTCCAAGGGCGGATTATCTGATCAATAAGCTTCTAGCCGAACGACCCAATCTACAGCCTCAACAAATGGTTGAGGCAATTGTAGCTGAAATTTCTGACCCCAAGGAATCACAAAATATCCAAAAGTCTTTGGAACACTTAACCCGGCGTGTAATTTAAGCCGGGAAAGAAATCAGAGCTAGAATATCAGCAAGATCGCGGCTATGCCCTATCTGATAAGGCTTTGGAGGAATTCTGAGATCTAAAAAGGGGCCAAATTCTTCCCGCCTTAAGGTGTACGCCGATCTGCTTGGCTGCAGTGGTTTTAGGTTCATTGCCGCCATCTGTCAATTACCCGATTGGGTATATCGACTACCCAATCGGGTATAACAAATACCTAATCGGATAGTCCAATTCTACTTCCATAGGGCGTAGTGGAAACCCATGCAAATGAGCGATTCTAAGAGTGTCAATGATGGATCAATCGCCAGATTTTGTACTAAGAGCGCCCCCATTCTCGTCCAGCATAAAAGGAAAACAAATGAGCTATTTTATACCTTTCTTTCAAGAAGAAGAACTCATTGGACAAGCTAGCTTAGAAATAATGTTTCAAGATAAGCACTTAGTTCGATGTCTCACCTTTGCTAAGCATTGTCTTCGAAAGGCCATCAATATCTGTCAAAAAGATATTGCAGCAGGGATATTTTGTGTATTGACGGAGAGCGATACTCACTTTAGCATCTGGCGAGAGCGGCTATCAAAGAGCCAAAAGGTTCGAGTTGAAGCAACTCCCAAATTGCAGCCTCAATTTAACAAACCTCAGATGTCTCGCTCCAAAGAGGAGGAAATTTCATCCCAAATTGAAGCGTTTGAATTAGTTTATGCGGCTTCTCCACCCGTTACAGATGTAAATTACTCAACCCCCCGTTCAACTTTTCTAGCTCTCTTTAATCAGGAACTGGCGCAACACATTGGTCCACTTGCAGATTATCTGATCAATAAACTTCTGGCCGAACGACCCAACATAAATCCTCAACAAATGATTGAGGCAATTGTAGCTGAAATCCCTGATCCTAAGGAATCACAGAACATCCAAAATTCTTTAGAATACTTAACTCATGATTTTACAGAAATGATGCAGGACTATTTCATTTTCAAGTTAAGTAGTTAAGTGGGTGGGTAAAATCCTTATCGATCACTTTGCGTAAACAGCAGCAGATTCACATTGCCCACCATTTCAGCAAGGCTGGTGAGCATCCACAACTTATAGCAATTCTCGCTTGGATTGAACACATCTCGGCAAGGTGTGGGGTGTGAGTTGTAGTCAATGGTCTTTTGTGTAGGTTGGCATCACATCGCTGCCCTTTGCAGTTGGACCTAGCCCATTTTGACAATTTTCCCGCCTGTGCCTACAATGTAATTACTTCAGTTTCAGAAGGTCGTGTAAAATGGGCGCTGCTATTAGAACCCGAATTATTAGGATTGGCAACTCTCAGGGTATTCGTATTCCTAAAATTCTATTGGAACAAAGCGGTATTCACACAGAGGTGGAAATTGAGGTGCATGGTGATCATCTTACTGTCCGCCCAGCACCACGCATAAGGGTCGGATGGGATGAAGCTTTTTCGACAATGTCGGAACAACACGATGATGCTCTTCTAGATGATGTTACCAAAACGGCTTGGGATGAAGCTGAATGGGAGTGGTAGTCAAGCGTTTCGATGTTTTTCTAGTTAATCTTGATCCAACGGTTGGTAGTGAAATTCAAAAAACGAGACCCTGTGTTGTCGTTTCGCCAGACGAAATGAATCGCTATATTGCCACAGTCATCGTTGCTCCAATGACATCCAAAGGGCGGTCATATCCTACGCGTGTTTTTTGCCAGTTTCAGGGTAAAGATGGTCAAATAGTTCTCGATCAGCTCCGTACAGTAGATAAAGCCAGATTGATAAAAAGGATTGGTCAAATCAATCAAGATGAGCAACAAGCAGTTCTTGATACCTTAGCTGAAATGTTTGCTGAGTAAGCTATCTACCAGCGCTTGCAGCAGATGTCCTCACTGAGATGTATTCCACACAAGCGAGAATCGCCATATGCTTTAGCTCTGTGTTCGATCCAATTCCATCCGGGTAAAATGCTCCAGCAGCATTCGATGAATGAAGATATAGCCCCCGCCAAGCTTTTGTAGGAAGAGACGCTCAGCGGCGTAATCCAGAAAACGGGCATAGTTCCAGGGGATATAACCTATG
>JAKSDM010000632.1 GCA_022360135.1 Pseudanabaenales cyanobacterium
AGGATTAAGAGCAATACAGAAAATCTATAAGTTAATGACCAATGACAAGCTAACTATCGAATCAACCCCACCAACACCAAAACCCCACCAACACCAAAACAAGCCACCATGCCATAGAAAGCATTTCTAGCGCTACGTTCAGCAGCCAATGTCAATTCCTGATCCGTTTTAAGGGAAATGATAAATTTTTTATCTCTTTCGAGCGGTTTGCTCACCACCAGAGCGCCCGTACTATCACTCACCGTCCCAATCACCAAGACATTGCGATCGACGGGTAGAACAGATTCGGTATAGCGGTATCCTAGGGTGCGGCGTCTATTGTGGACCTGAGGATTACTCAGCGCTAGAGAAAATTGACCAAACGAAAGCATTCCGCCTGACGCTTCGCCAGGCTGAAACTGGTTGAGGATGCTCACTGTCTCAATTGCGGCGCCGTCGGGATTGACTGTAATCTGACCGGTCGCATCTTGAAGCCGGAAGGGAATAGACTGCTGATTGCTGGAAATCGTTTCAGAGCCTCGCCGGGTTTTCTGGACGGGGTTACCCTTTGCATCCTTTTCGGTGACAGTTTCTTCATATTCCCGCCGCACCGCTGTGGTGTAGTAGACACAAGGCGCCTGCTTCAGTTCGGAAAATAAAGGCTGATCGGTATGGATTACGCCCCATACCTTAATATAGTCACGCCAGTTACCATCGCCAATTTCTTGAGCGATTTCCCTGGCTATGATGTTCAATTCAGCCGTAGTGGCGGGTCGGGCTGACTTAATGCTAAATGCCTTTGTTTTCTGTTTTTTCTGAACAAAGATAAGCACCCCACCGATGATGATTAGAAGGCAGCCGATAATAACCATTGTCTATCCTGACTAATACAAGCGGGAAAGAAACCATGAAATACTTCCCGAATAGGTTTAGTATTGCCAAAATTAGGCCTAGATATGGGTTCTATGGTTGAATGGCACTGAAATTAAGCCATGTGGGCAATGTCCACCCTAGGGAATATCAGGGCTTTTAGCGGTTTATAAACTCTTATTTCAGCGCCATTCGTTCTATGGTCGGATTTTTTGGGTTCTATTTGTTCTTAAACTTTCTTTGAAGTTCCGAAGCGATCATGCTTAGAAGTGGAGTCGCTGTCATTTTGGGTTACGCCATTATGGCGTTGGGGGTTATTGG
>JAKSDM010001084.1 GCA_022360135.1 Pseudanabaenales cyanobacterium
GGATGGAGATCCTTCGCATGGCGATCGCAGGACTAGGATTTTCTGTGGCAAACGAAAAGCAGCGGCGCTAAACTCACCAGTAAAGTGAGACAGACTCAACCTGACAACCTGAAGATTTCCTTTCCCAGCTTACCATCGAAAACTATACTACACAGTTCAGTTGGTTTGATTAACCTAAACCGATTGCTGTACTCTATCAACCTCTACTCGATATCGCTTGATCTCTTGGATAAAATTCTGTATATGGGTTCGCAGGTTAGCCCATAGAATTCCTCGGCCTTTAGACATTTTGGAGAAAATTGGCGGCGATCGCAAATAAAATTGCAGCCCCAAACCCCAGGCGGTACCAAACAAATACCCAGGTGCTGTGATTTTTAAGGAACCGCAGCAGCCAAAAGATAACTAAATAGGAAGAGATCAATGCTGAGATCAAGCCGCCAATCATGGGCGTCAGTCCAACATAATTCGCTTCGGCGTCTAAAAAGCCCTTCAACTCTACAAGCCCTGCCAGGGTAATCGCCGGAATACCCATCAGAAAAGAGAAACGAGCCGCCGTTGACCGTTCCAGCCCCATCAATAAACCGGCTGTTAAGGTTGAACCAGCGCGCGAAACCCCCGGAATTAAGGCCAATGCTTGAGCTGCTCCCATCCCGACGCCATCTAACAGCCCCAGGCCGCTAAACCCCCGTTTCCGTTCGCCCAGGATTTCAGCCATAGCCAGGAATACAGCCATCACAATAGAGGCGATCGCAATGGCGGCGCTGCTGCGGAGCGGCGACTGATCAAAATTGGGAATAAACAGTTTGATCAAACCGCCCAAAAAAATGATGGGTAGGGTGCCGATCAGAATCCCTAATCCCACCCGAAAATCTGAGGAATCAAATCTTGACTCAGTCGCAGCCTGCGCCATGTTCACGATAAGTTGCCTCAGGTCCGCCCAGAAATATGACAGAATTGCGGCAATACTGCCTAACTGGATAATGGCGGTAAACGCCACGCCCGGATCGCCCCAACCGAGTATAACAGGCACTATTTTGACATGAGCAGTGCTACTGATGGGTAAAAACTCTGTTAATCCTTGAATAACCCCGATAATGAGCGCTTGAATCAGGTTAATGCGGCTTAGAGAATGAACATCGCTGGTCTCAGCCGCCCCAATTAAAAGGGGTAGCCATTGCTCTAAGAATAAGTAGCTCATCATAAATGATCCAAAATATTGAAGCTCAAAGACATGAAAAATAGACCTGGAAACACGCCGCCAGTCTCCCCAAAATCCTAGTCTGACCCGACTAACGGACTACAAAGCGAGATCCATGATTCCTATTTCATATCCAGCCGCCTGATTAACTGAGATCCTCTCAGCTAGTAAACGTGACTGGCATAACCTCCATTGCGTTCCGACTTAACGGTTTGGAGAAACAAGGCATGCCATTTATCTACAGGTAAATATCGGGCTTTTCCGAACAATGTCGACATCTTCCGCATCGCCCTATTCCCCCTCTCCTCTACGCAGTATTACCCAGCTTTAGTTCACCCCAGAGAAAAATTTCCTGATTACGCTTTGGAAGCAGCTAAGCGTGGTATGTTGAGAAAAATTAAGTACTCTCAGGGATATTTTGTCTTCATATAGTCCGCCCAGTTCTCGCTTTCAGACACTTCCTCAACTCTCCCCTACAACTAAAAATTACTTAGGGATTAGCCAACGATGGTTAGTTTTTGCAGCGGCGATCTTTTTGATTGTGGCGCCTGTCTTTATGGAGGCGCCTTTGGTGAGAACATTCCCTTGGCTTAGTCTGGCCTTGACCATCAACTGGTTAGGGAGTGGCCTATTTATGATGTCCCGACCCGCCACTCGGCTTTGGGGAGACCTGTTTGTCGGCTTTAGTTGGATTTGGTTATCCGGTTCAATCTACTGGGGCTGGTGGCGTTGGGAACCCCTGCTGCATCTCCCTATAGAAGCGATTGCTCTACCCATTGTTTTAGGATGTCTGGCCTGTCAGAAGGGCAAAGTTGGCGGCTATTTCTATTTAGGCTCTCTTTTGGGCGCAACCATTACCGATCTCTACTTCTACTGGGTTGGTTTGATACCCTATTGGCGGCGTCTGATGCAGGTTGACAGTCGCTCGATTCATGCGGTCCTGCAAGCCGCTCTAGGTCAGATGCAAACCTTTCAAGGGGTAAGATGCGCCAGTATACTGTTAATCCTTCTTTTGATTTTAGGTTTACTTCCCTTACAGTCCAGGAGCCTACACTGGTGGGCATTTTCAGGCGCAGTCTTGAGTACAATCTTGGTCGATAGCTTATTTTTTCTGGCGGCTGTTCTGGCCTAATGCTGATGGTTTCTAAGACTTAGTTGATTGACAGAATTAGTAAAGCTGGCATGAACTAGCAAAGTCGGGTAAACTGAAGCCGCTGCCCTAGATTACAGCCTAGTGATTTTTTCTTTGGCATAATGAGTGCAGAATGCTTCTCTAAACCATTGCCCCCATTGATACCTCGACCAGTTTGGATGAATTGATATGGAGCTTTGAGGGGGTTTCTCAGAGATAGGTTTTAGTGGTTTCAGATTCTGTGGCGACTGCACAACCCGACCCCTATTTAGTACTACAGACTGAGTCAGGAAAGCGTCACCTGTCTCTGGTAGGTAGTAATTGCTGGACGATTGGTCGAAGCGACGACAATAACTTTGTCCTTCCAGATCGATGGATTTCTCGTAACCATGCCATGCTCCAGTGCATGGAAACTGGCGAGTTCTACCTGATTGATTTGGGTAGTCGTAATGGCTCATTTGTAAATGGTCGTCGTGTTAGTGTGCCGGTTACGCTACACAACGGAGACCTCTTAACCTTCGGCCAAACAGAGCTACAGTTTTATTGTCCTTCTGTCGAGTCCCAAGCTAATTCGACGCTCAACACTATTGATTCTCAAGATTTTACGGCCACTGCGACACTCCATGTGCGTCGTCTAATTTCAGTCATGGTTGTGGATATTCGGGATTTCACCGTCATGACCCGTCAGTTGGATGAAAAAATCCTTTCAGAGGTGATTGGCACCTGGTTTCGCTGCGCCGGACAAATCATTGGGGAATACGGAAGTTGGGTTGATAAATATATCGGTGACGCCGTCATGGCTGTCTGGATTCATGGCACTCAGGGCGTGGATGCGGATGAGATGCTGCAAATCGCAAAGGCTATTAGCGCCCTGCACAAGATGACCAGTACACTCTACGAACAGTATCCTCTTCCTTTTCCTATGCGGATTGGCGCGGGACTTAACACCGGGTACGCCATGGTGGGTAATACTGGAACGGGCGATCGCCCAGACTATACCGCCTTGGGAGACACCGTCAACGCGGCTTTCAGATTTGAATCCTCTACCAAGCAATTGGGACTAGACATTGCCATCGGAGAAACTACCTACGAATACTTAACTCAGGTCGGCGCCAATGAGGAAATTTTCAAGCGTTATACTGTCAACATGAAGGGCTATGAGACCCCTATCTTGACTCATGCGGGGAGCTTTTCTGATTTGGATAGATTCTTAAAGATCAATGGTGAGGACAAGATAAAGGATGAGGACAAGGTAAAGGATGAGGACTGATTTCATCCTTACCTTCCTGGACCATTAATTTTTCAGTCCTGAATAAGTTTGAAA
>JAKSDM010001292.1 GCA_022360135.1 Pseudanabaenales cyanobacterium
CAAGCCATTGTTGTCGCTCCGCGTCCAATGCCGATCGCCCTGTCAATATCAGCGTGACATCCTGCGTTTCCATTGCGATGTGTTCGGCAAAGATGCATCCCAGACCGCCAATGCCGCCGGTAATCCAATAAACACCTCCAGATTTCCACGGTGCGGACAAAGTTTCATTCGCGTTCGGCGATTCGAATTCGCGCCAGTGCAGTGTATGCCGGGTGCCGCGCTCATATCGAACCCTGACATCGTCCGGGTAAGCGGCATTCTCGGACACAATGCGCAACAAGGTGTCTTCCGTTACTTGGGTATCGACCTCGATCACTTGGCCTGCAAAGAGCGGATTCTCCAACCGCGCCGTGCGTAGTAAGCCCGCAAGTCCACTGAAAAGGATTCCCGTCCCTTCGAACGGGATCAAGATTTGCATGAGCACCCTGCGAGTGGGTTTCTTTTTCAGCAACTCCCGGGTTAAACGAAAGACTTGCGTGGACGCCGCTTCAAAAGCTGCTGCGACGTCGTCTTTAGCAGACGGCGATCGTTCACATGAAACGCCTTGCAACTTGGTGCGAACGGCTTCGTCGGACAGCGAATCAACGCCGCACACAAGCAGATGACGTTCCTCATAATTCGGTGTGGAATTAACGGCCGTAACGGATTGTTCGCGCCATTCGGGATAAGCAAGCAGCATGCTGCTCGATCCGTTCGGACGGGAGCTAGACGGCAACGGACGAAACGTGAAACCCTTCATACGAACGCGAACGCGCCCCTCGGCGTCGCACAGATCGAAATCGAGTTTCTGCAGCCCCTCGGAAGGGGGCGCGGCTGCATTCGGTCGAATCCACACCCACATTTCGCCAACGCATGGGGCGAAAATCCGCAGTTCATCCAGAGCAAAAGGCACAGTTGTCGCTGTGTCAGCCGACGCAGTCACGCCACCCTGCAGCGCGAAGCCGATCGACGCCTGCAGCGCGCCGTCCAAGAGATTCGGATGCAGTAGATATGCGTCGCTTGACGCCGCCACCGCATCAGGAAGCGTTAGCCGCGCGAGCACCTGCTCGCCGTTTGTAAACACTTCCACAATGCTTTGATGCGATGGTCCGTAATTCACACCCATGGCTTGGAATGCGGCATAGCACTCGGC